>JBGSTR010000129.1:0-16855 GCA_041736365.1 Chromatiaceae bacterium
GCGCCCGCTCGGCCTGCGCGACGGCGGCCTGCATCTCGGGCAACGACACGACCTCCTGGCGAATCGGCAATCGAATGTTGATCAGCACCTGAGGGTAACGCTTCACCTCGCCACAGATGGCCTCGAAGCTGGTGTCGAGGCGCTTGAGCGCGGCCAGTACCTGGAGCGCGGAGACGATGCCGTCACCGGTTGTGGTTCGATCGCGGCAAATGATATGTCCGGATGGCTCGCCGCCGAGGATCCATTGCCGCTGCTTGAGCCGCTCCATGATGTAGCGATCTCCGACCCGGGTACGTTCGAACTCGATCCCCAGCCGCGCCAGGGCGTGCTCGAGTCCGAGATTGCTCATCAGCGTACCGACGACCGAACCCTGCATCTCGCCGGTTTCGAGCCTGGCCTTGGCGATGATGTAGAGCAGCTGGTCGCCGTCGATCAGCTCGCCGCGCGAGTCGACCATCAGCACCCGGTCGCCGTCCCCGTCGAACGCGATGCCGAGATCCGCGCCTTTGTCCACGACCAGCTTGGCGAGCACCGCCGGGTTGGTCGAGCCCACGTCGCGATTGATGTTCATTCCGTCGGGCTCGGTGCCGACGCGCACCACGTCAGCACCCAGCTCCTCGAAGACGTAGGGCGCGGTGTTGTAGGTGGCACCGTTCGCACAGTCGACCACCAGCTTGAGACCGCGAAAGTTGACCGTGGCGGGTATGGTGCTCTTGCAGAACTCGATGTAGCGTCCGGTCGCGTCATCGACCCGCTTGGCCTTGCCCAGCTCGCCGGCGCTCACGGTGCGAAACGGCTTTTCCAGCTCGGCCTCGATGGCGAGCTCGACCTCCTCCGGAAGCTTGTCGCCGTCGGCGGAGAAGAACTTGATCCCGTTGTCCTCGAACGGGTTGTGCGACGCCGTGATGACGATTCCCGCCGCGGCGCGAAAGGTACGCGTGAGGTACGCCACCCCGGGGGTGGGCATTGGACCGAGCAGCCGGATGCTCGCGCCCGCGGCCAACAGGCCCGCCTCCAAGGCCGACTCGAACATGTACCCGGAGATTCGAGTATCTTTTCCGATCAGCACCTTGTTGTTGTTGCCGCCCCCCAGCACGCGTCCGACCGCCCAGCCGAGCTTGAGCACGAAATCGGGGCTGATGTTCGCTTCTCCGACGCGTCCGCGGATGCCGTCGGTGCCGAAATATTTACGCATTCCCGATCCTCTCGAATGCACGGATGTCGCGGTGAAAAAAAACCAAGCGGAACCCGGGGCAGTCTACCATTGCGGCGCTCGAGCGCCGGTCCGTATCGGTCGAGACGGCGACCACGAGCGCCGGCGATAGCCGCTCGACGACCCGAACGAGCGTCGCGTCGGCGGCCCGGCAGTAACGACGTTGACGGAGGATCGACGTGCATGCGCGCCACGGGTGATGTTCGCGCGGACTGCGCGAGCAGAGAGGAAGTAGGGAGTCGGACGTCGGGCTGAGGATCCCGATCGGTTGCGGGAGAGAACCGGCGAGCGGATCACGTTCGCGGCGGAACACACCGGTCTAGATCACTTCCGCCCGGGGCGGGGGTGGTTACCCGTCGACCGCCCCGCCGCCGTGACCCGGTCACTGCGGTGTCCGCAGAGCCGGTACGGTCAAGCCGTGAACCGCCAAAGCCCGACGATCAGTGGCCGCTGGCCGGATGCCCGAGTGTACCGTCTTCCGACGGATCGCCGGCCTCGGCGTCTTCCTTGCCCGCCGCCCGTGCACGCCGCTTGCGAGACGGCTCCTCGTCGTCCCAGTCCTTGGGTGGCCGCGGGCTGCGACCGTTCATGATGTCGTCGATCTGATGGGCGTCGATCGTCTCGTACTTCATCAGCGCGTCGGACATGGCGTGCAGCTTGTCCAGGTTGTCGGTCAGCAGCGTTCGCGCCTTTTCGTAGTTGCGATCGATGATGTGACGGACTTCCTCGTCGATCAGATGCGTCGTTTCGTCGGAGACGCTCTTATGCTGCGTGACCGAGTGACCCAGAAAGACCTCCTGCTCGTCCTCGCTGTAGGTCAAGGGTCCGAGACGATCCGACAGACCCCACTTGGTGACCATGTTGCGCGCGATGTCGGTCGCCCGATGGATGTCGTTTTGCGCGCCGGTGGTGACGCTATCCGGGCCAAAGATCAGCTCCTCCGCGAGGCGCCCGCCGAACAGGCTCGAGATGCTGCTCTCCAGCCGCTGCTTGCTGTAGCTGAAGCGGTCGTCCTCGGGCAGGAACAGGGTCACGCCCAGCGCCCGACCACGCGGGATGATGCTCACCTTGTGCACCGGGTCGTGATCGGGGACCAGGCGTCCGACGATGGCGTGGCCGGACTCGTGATACGCGGTCAGCCGCTTCTCTTCGTTCGACATGACCATCGATCGACGCTCGGCGCCCATCATTATCTTGTCCTTGGCCTTTTCCATGTCGTCCATGTCGACGAGCTTCTTGTCCGAGCGCGCCGCGAACAAGGCCGCCTCGTTGATCAGATTCGCCAGATCGGCACCCGAGAAACCCGGGGTCCCGCGCGCAATGACCGACGCCTTGACGTCTTCCGAGGCCGGAATCTTGCGCATGTGGACCTTCAGGATCTGCTCGCGTCCGCGCACGTCGGGCAGCGGCACGACCACCTGGCGGTCGAAGCGACCGGGTCGCAACAACGCCGGGTCGAGCACATCCGGACGGTTGGTGGCCGCGATCACGATGACGCCCTCGTTGCCCTCGAAGCCGTCCATCTCGACCAGCAGCTGGTTCAGGGTCTGCTCTCGTTCGTCGTGTCCGCCTCCCAATCCGGCGCCACGATGGCGGCCAACCGCATCGATCTCATCGATGAAGATGATGCACGGGGCGTGCTTCTTGGCCTGCTCGAACATGTCGCGCACGCGCGATGCGCCGACGCCGACGAACATCTCCACGAAATCCGATCCGGAGATGGTGAAAAAGGGCACCTTGGCCTCGCCGGCAATCGCGCGCGCCAGCAGCGTCTTGCCGGTTCCGGGCGGGCCAACCATCAGCACTCCCTTCGGGATCTTGCCGCCAAGCTTCTGAAACTTTCCTGGGTCGCGCAGAAAGTCGACCATTTCGGAGACCTCGTCCTTCGCCTCCTCGGCCCCCGCCACGTCCTGAAAGGTCACCTTGACCTGATCCTCGGACAACATGCGCGCCCGGCTCTTACCGAACGACATCGCCCCGCGACCCCCGGCACCGCCCTGCATCTGGCGCATGAAGAAGATCCACAGCCCGATCAGAATGAACAACGGGAACCAGTTGATCAGGATCTGCATCAGGAGCGACGGCTTTTCGGGAGGCGCCGCCTTGATCACGACATCGTTGTTGAGCAGGTCGCCGACCAACCCGTCGTCGCCCGGGCTGTAGGTCGAGAAACGCTGACCGGAGTCATTCACGCCTTCGATTGTCCGGCCCTGGATGGTGACTTCCTTCACCTGCCCCTGCTTTACCTGCTCGATGAAATCCGAGTACGTCATGCTTCGCGGCGTGGTACGAGTCGCCGTGAAATTGTTGAACACGGACATCAATACGATGGCAATAACCACCCAGAGGATGAGATTCTTCGCCATGTCGCTCACGGCATGTGGCCTCGTATTAGTCGCTCGCCGGAATCCGGCTCGCTTGATCCCCGCAACCTAGCACCAACCGCCTAGGGTTTAAAGCCTTTCGACACCAGGTACTGCTCACGGCTTTCGGCCCTGGACGCGCTTGGCTTGCGGCTGGCGACGCGGGTATAGGTCAGACGCAGCTCGCGCAACAAGCCGTCGAACCCCCCGCCATGGAAGGCTTTGACCACCAGGGTGCCGCCCGGTTTCAGGCGTTCGCGAGCGAATGCCAGCGCCAGCTCGGCCATGTAGACGGCGCGCGGTTGGTCAACGGCCGCGGTGCCGGTGACGTTTGGCGCCATGTCCGAGAGCACCAGATCCAAGGGCTCGGGCCCAAGCACCTCGCACAGCCGATCGAGCACGACCTCCTCGCGGAAATCCCCCTGCAGGAAGGTAACGCCCGGGAGCGGCTCCATCTCCAGCAGATCGAGTGCAACGACCCGGCCGCCGGGACCCACCAGACGCGATGCGACCTGAGACCATCCGCCGGGCGCGGCGCCCAGGTCGACGACCCGCATGCCGCGCCCAAGGATCGCGTCCCGCTCCTGAATCTCCAGCAGCTTGTAGACGGCGCGGGATCGATACCCTTCCTGTCTCGCGCGTCTGACGTAGGGGTCGCTGGCTTGGCGATCAAGCCAACGCCGGCTGGACTTGCTTCTTGCCATGATGCGGTGCTCGCTCAGGCGGCTGAAGTGGGGGCTGGAAAACCCCCGAGCCGGGGAGGATCGATCGCCGGTGAGCGGATTCAGAGGCGCGTCGCGCCGAATCGCGGCCCCGACTCAGAGATCGTGAACCCAGGAAAAACGGAATAACTCGAGCAGCACGCCCGCAACCGCGCCGCCGAACAGACCTCCGAACATGGCGACCGGAAGCTGTCGGTACAAGGCATCCGCCGCGTCGCCGAACACACTTTCGGCGTTCCATCCCATCAGCGAGCCGGCCAACAGCCATACGCTCGCCGCCGTGAATCCAGCCAGCACCGAGATGACCAGCGTCTCGACCACGCGGCAGGGGCGCATCTTGAAGCGCAACCCGTCCGTCCAGGCGACCCATCTGCGCACGCCAGCCACATAAAGCACGCCGTTGACGCTGACGAGAAACGCCAGCACCGCAAACAGGGCGAAGACCTGCGGATGCAGTGGCTCGACCAGCGCCAGGATCGCGCCGCCGACGCCCCCGGCGGAGAATCCGGCCAGCATTTTTCCGAGTAGATGATGCGAGCAACGGGCCGGGAAGCTTGTAGTCAGGGCGACGACAGCGGCAACCGCCGCGGCACTCAAGGCAACAATCGGCAAGGCCACCGGACCGGGGAGTGCGACCAGCAGGCAGAGCGCAATCAGCGCGCCGACTCCGGCGCCGACCAGCGCGACCTCCTTGGAGCCGTAAAGCGCGGCACCCGCCGCACCGGCGATGGCCGCGGCCGGGACGTAAGACGCGGACCCGGCGCCAACCTGAATCAACAGCGCGTACAGCGCGGCGAACACCGGGGCGTAGATCAGACCGATCAGACCCCAGACGATCCCTCTAACCAGGACCAGCCGCAGCCGGCTGCGAGGGGGAACCGAGGGGTCGGTCGCATCATCGACACGAGGCTCCGCGAGATACTGCACTTCGGCCATCGCTTGACTATCGCCTTAACGCTACGAATTGAAGCGCCCTTTCGATCAGGGAAACGCTGATGAACGGGACAGGTAAGTGGGGCGGTCCGGGAGTCGCGCCTCTCGAACCGCGAGCTGCTTAGATACCGGGAAGGCATTTGAGCGGCGTTTTCCAAAGGCACTATATTCTTGGCTACGGGGCGGCCTTTGCAATGACAATGCGCAAATGCCGAGCCACACGGGGCGCACGTTTCAGAACCCGCTATCGACCAACGGCTCGTACCTCGCGACCCACAACGGGGAGCCCCAAACGCGACACGGGGCCCGTAGGCCCCGTGTTTTCACAACCCGAAGTTCGGTCCGCGGTCGATTAACCGGCCTTCAGGGTCCAAGAGGCGCACCAGCCATTGACGTTGACGAGCTTGCCGGGGAATAGGCTGCAACCTTTCCAGTCGCCCTCGCCCTGGTCGGCGAGCAAGAACTGACAATTGGCGCAGTGCTGCTCTTCCGGGGGCTTGCCCGGACGCGCGGCAGCGGCGCGATCGGCTTGGGTGGCATCCGCGTGGTATTTGAGGGCGACCGCGGTCGGGTCATCCGCCGCCACCGCGTTCGCCGGGGCCTCGGCGCGTGCCGTCCCGACACCGACCAGATTGATCAGCGGGATTGCCGCGGCACCCCCCAACATCATCATAACGGCGTCGCGACGGCTCTTGTTCACTGGCTTCTCGGACATTCTGTTCGGCTCCTATTGGGTGCAGAAAATGATCATGCGCGCCTCGCAACCCTTGAGGCACGAGGCTGCCGGCATTTTGCTACAGCATCCCGGAAAAGGCGAGCCGCTCGTCTCCCGACCACCGCGCGTCACTTCAGGTAGGTCCCCGCTCCCAGATAACGCGCCTGCCAGTAGGGCGTGTTCAACGTTGCAAGCTGCACCCGATTTTTCGAGGTCGACGCGTGGGCGAAACGCTCGCCGTCCACCATGACGCCCACGTGGTTCTGCCCCGGCTGGATCTGAAAAAAGACGATGTCGCCGGGGCGGGGGTGCCGCCGATCGACGCGTTTCGCCGCGCGCCACTGATCGGTGGATACACGAGGAATGTCAACGCCGGCGGCATGATAGGCGTACTGGGTCAGCGCGCTGCAATCGAGTCCACGCCCTGGCTGCGTGCCGCCATAGACGTACGGCGTGCCGATCTGCGACAAGGCGGCAAGCACTACATCCTTGCGTTGCCCGGTCAATGCCGAGTCCCCGCGTCCGCTCCCGGCGCAGCCGTGAAGGATCGACAGCGACGCGCAAAGTACGGCGGCAACCACGAGTCTTTCCGTTACGTACCTCATAGAGCGCTACCGATAGTTCCTTCAACTTGTTGTTATACATGTAAACCCAAGCGTTTCCGCTGTCAACTGGCCGAATCGTAGGGGACATCGGGCGATGAGTATGGAAAGTAGGCAGCTCGCGGCTCGCGGCGAGACCCAACGGAGACGAGCAAACGCGAAAGGCCGTTCGCCGACCGCCGGAGGCTGGCGGCCCGCGGCGTATCCCTTGCCGCTGGCTGAGCCAAACCTTACATTCCTGAGCTACAACAAACGTCCGGCCGCACCGGCGCACTAAAGCAAGCGGTTCGGTACAACCTGTCTCGACCGGGACGGACTAAGTCTGGAGAGTCTTCTAATGAGTGAGATCAAGCACTGCCGACTCCTGATCCTCGGATCGGGTCCTGCCGGCTATACGGCCGCCGTCTATGGCGCCCGCGCCAATCTGAGCCCGGTCCTGGTAACCGGTCTCGAGCAGGGCGGACAATTGATGACGACGACCGATGTCGACAATTGGACCGGTGATCCGGACGGCGTTCAGGGGCCCGATCTCATGGACCGGATGCGCCGTCATGCCGAGCGCTTCGAGACGGAGATCGTCTTCGATCACGTCAACGAGGTGGACCTTTCGAGCCGCCCGTTCCGCCTCTCCGGCGATTCCGGGGCCTATACCTGCGACGCCTTGATCATCGCGACCGGCGCCAGCGCCCGCTATATCGGGCTGCCGTCGGAGCAGGAATTCCGCGGACGCGGCGTATCCGCGTGCGCGACCTGCGACGGCTTCTTTTATCGCGGCCAGAAAGTGGCCGTGATCGGCGGGGGAAACACGGCAGTCGAGGAGGCGCTTTATCTCTCCAACATCGCCTCGGAGGTCACCCTTGTGCACCGTCGGGATGCCTTGCGCGCCGAGAAGATTCTCCAGAAGCACCTGTTCGAGAAGGCGGAGAACGGCAACGTGCGACTGGCATGGAACAGCACGCTCGAGGAGGTCCTCGGCGACGCATCCGGCGTAACCGGGGTCCGCATGAAGGACACCAAAGACGGGAGCCTGCGGGACATCGACGTGCACGGCGTATTTATCGCCATCGGGCACCAGCCGAATACCCAGATCTTCGAGGGACAGCTCGAGATGGCCGGCGGATACATCAAGGTCAAGAGCGGCACGGAAGGCAACGCCACGGCCACCTCGGTTCCCGGCGTCTTCGCGGCCGGAGACGTCATGGACCATGTCTACCGGCAGGCGATTACCTCTGCCGGCACCGGCTGCATGGCCGCGCTCGACGCGGAGAAGTACCTGGACGCGCTGGCCGCGAGCGGCCAATGAGCGAAAGGGCGATCCTCTACTACGAGGCGAGAGACCGCGAGTCCCTCCCCCGCGCGGCCACGCCCGCAGAGAATGACCGGCGGGCATCCGTGTATCGGTTGACTACACACGAGTCGATCGCGGAGATCGCCGCGGCCGACTGGAACCGCCTCGCCGGCTCCGACGCACCCTTCCTGCGGCACGAGTTCCTGGCTGCCATGGAGGTGCATGGATGTGTCGGCGAGGCGATGGGCTGGATTCCGCGTCACCTCGCGCTGCGCGACGCGAACGAACGACTCGTGGCGGCGGCTCCCTGCTACCTGAAGGCGAACTCCTACGGCGAGTTCGTCTTTGACTGGGCGTGGGCCGATGCCTATCGGCGCAACGGGCTTTCCTACTACCCGAAGCTGGTGGTGGCCTCGCCCTATACCCCGGCCACCGGCGCCCGGGTGCTCACCGGAGACGACGAGCATCGAGGCGAGCATGCGCGCGCACTGATTTCCGGTGCAATTCGGGTCGCCGAGGAGATCGGTGTCTCCTCGTTGCATTGGTTGTTCACGGCTGAGGACGAGACCCTGGAGCTCGAGCAGCAGGGCCTGATGAGACGCGTCGGCTGCCAATTTCATTGGCACAACGCGGGCTACCAAACCTTCGACGACTTCCTTGGCGACTTTACGGCCGAGAAACGCAAGAAGGTCAAGCGCGAGCGGCGCCGCGTCGAGGAGGCCGGCGTGCGCATTCGGCAGGTACGCGGAGATGAGGCCAGCGAGGCCGAGTGGGCCACATTCCACCGGCTCTACTGCGATACCTTCGACAAACGCGGCGGCATGCCAACGCTGACTCTGCCGTTCTTTCAGTCCATCGCCGAGTCGATGGGCCGGAATCTATTGCTGGTGCTGGCCTATCGCGGTCCGGATATCGTAGCCGCCGCCTTCGACCTGATTGGCGAGCACAGCCTCTTCGGACGCCACTGGGGCTGCTTCCAGGACTTTCACAGCTTGCATTTCGAAGCCTGCTATTACCAGGGTCTCGATTATTGTATCGAGCACGGGCTTGAGCGTTTCGAGCCCGGCGCGCAGGGGGAGCATAAGATCAGCCGCGGCTTTCTTCCGACGCCGACCTACTCCGCCCACTGGATCGCCGATGTGAGATTCCGCGACGCCATTGCGCGCTTCCTCACGCTCGAAACCCAGAGCATGGACGACTATATCGGAGAGATGCGCGGACACTCGCCCTACCGGGCCGAGGTGTCCGTCGCCAAACCCGCCCCGGTCCGGTCGGAGGGCTGGCAGAACCTATGATTCCGTGGCTGGATCCGCGCTCCCCGGACCTGTTTCCCGACGTGCGACTTGCCGTGCGAACCCCCAACGGACTGCTCGCGGCCGGAGGGGATCTGAGCGCCGCGCGGCTGGTGGGCGCCTATCGGCGCGGTATCTTTCCGTGGTTCAACGAGGGCGATCCGATCCTTTGGTGGTCCCCGGACCCGCGAACCGTTCTGTTCCCGTCGCACATCGCGCTCTCCCACAGTTTGCGCAAACGTTTACGCAAACAAGCGCTCGCCGCCACCATGGACCGCGCATTCGATGCGGTGATTCGCGGCTGTGCCGCGTCTCGCGGCGGCGAGGCCGGCGGGACTTGGATCGTACCGTCCATGATCGCCGCCTACGAAGAGCTGCATCGCAAGGGCTTCGCCCATTCGGTGGAGATCTGGCGCGACAGCGAGCTGGTCGGCGGCCTCTACGGCGTGGCGATCGGCGGGGCCTTCTTCGGCGAGTCCATGTTCAGCCGCGCGAACGACGCATCGAAGGTCGCCTTGGTGCATCTCTGTCAGCGCCTTGTGGCTTGGGATTTCCGGCTTATCGACTGCCAGATGCGAACCGAGCATCTAATCCGGATGGGCGCAACTGAGATCGCCCGCGGAAGCTTCGTCGCGCTGGTGGAACGCTGTTGCGCCATGCCGGGACGCACGGGTAGCTGGAACGACGGGGTGCGGCACTACCCGCTCGACCGAATGCCCGACCGACCGGGCGAGACCGCGCGATGAATCGCAACCCGAGCATCGGTCACGGGCGTGGACTCACGCTTTACCTGACCGGCGATCATGCTTGTTCTTATCTCGACGCGGTGCAGGCTCGTACGCTGTTCGTCGATCCCGCCGCCCGGATCGACGGTCCGACCTACCAGGCGCTGATCGAGCAAGGATTCCGTCGCAGCGGGGTCCACGTCTATCGCCCGGCCTGCCGAGCTTGCGCGCGCTGTATTCCGGTGCGCGTACCGGTAGACTGCTTCGAGCGCGATCGCTCCCAGCGGCGCAATTGGCGGCGCAATGCCGCGGATCTGACACTGAGCCACGCATTCCCGCGCTTCGAAACCGAGCATTTCGCGCTGTACCGCCGCTATCTGGAGAGCCGGCATCCGGACGGGAGCATGTCGGAGGAGTCCAACGAAGACAGCTATCGCCGCTTTCTCTGCGACGACTGGGGCGGCGAGACGCGGTTTCTTGAGTTTCGGGAGGGGCATCGGCTGGTTGCCGTCGCGGTGACGGACATTCTCGAAAACAGCCTCTCGGCGGTCTACACCTTCTTCGATCCGGCACTCGCCCACCGCGGACCGGGGGTGTTCGCCGTGCTCGCGCAGGTCGAGCTGGCGCGGAAGCTGCGACTGCCGCATGTATATCTCGGTTACTGGATCGAGGAATCCCGCAAGATGTCCTACAAGACGGCATTCAGGCCCATCGAGGCGTGGGATGGGCGCCGATGGCGCCTATTCGAACGGGGCGCTGCGCTGGAGCTTCCGTGACGGACTTATCCAACGGAGAAGGGGCCTGTGCTATACTCGCCCGGCTTACGAACGGCACTTTATTCTCAGCTTTGCGAGACCATGGCAAAAGACGACGTAATCCAGATGGAGGGCACGGTTACCGAAACCCTGCCGAACACGGTGTTCCGGGTGCAGCTCGAGAATGGACATAACGTGACCGCGCATATCTCCGGAAAGATGCGCAAGCACTACATCCGCATCTTAACGGGCGACAAGGTGACCGTCGAGCTCACCCCCTACGACCTGACCAAGGGCCGCATCGTCTACCGCGCCCGCTGACACCGCGCAGCCCCTCGGCTGCGGTTCGTCCAGACATCCGATCGAACTCACCACGCCGCGTTGCGACGCTAAAGATGCACGCGCGCAAGGGTTCGGGTATCGCCGCGACCCCGCCGCGCGCGTTGTCAGTGCGGATGTTTGTCGGCGCTGATCTCGAAGCGTAGTGAATCACCCTCGACGTAGACGCGCACCGACCCGCCGCTCACCAGCTTCCCGAACAGCACTTCGTTGGCGAGCGGTTTCTTGATCTCATTTTGGATCACCCGCGCCATTGGCCGCGCACCCATCTTCGGGTCATAGCCGTTCGCGGCAATCCATTCGCGCGCATCGTCATCGATGGAGATGCTCACCTTCTTGTCGGCGAGCTGCTGCTCCAGCTCGAATATGAACTTTTCGACGACGCTCTTGATCGTCTCCTCCGACAAGGGCCCGAACTGCACGACCGCGTCCAACCGGTTGCGAAACTCCGGCGAGAAGTAGCGCTTGAGGACCTCCAGGCCGTCCGTCGAGTGGTCCTGCTCGGAGAATCCGATCGAACGGCGCGAGGTCTCCTGGGCACCGGCGTTGGTGGTCATCACCAGGACGACGTTGCGGAAGTCCGCCTTGCGACCGTTGTTGTCGGTGAGGGTGCCGTGGTCCATCACCTGCAGCAGCAAGTTGAACACGTCCGGGTGCGCCTTCTCGATCTCATCGAGCAACAGCACCGCATGAGGGTGCTTGTTGATCTCCTCGGTCAGCAACCCGCCCTGATCAAACCCGACATAGCCGGGAGGCGCGCCGATGAGCCGGGAGACGGTGTGCCGCTCCATGTACTCGGACATGTCGAAACGGATCAGCTCCATGCTCAAGATCCGCGCCAATTGCCGCGTAACCTCGGTTTTGCCAACCCCGGTGGGGCCGGTGAACAGAAACGATCCGATAGGCTTTTCTTCGTGACCGAGACCCGAGCGGTTCATGCGGATCGAGGCGGTGAGCGCGTCGATCGCCGTTTCCTGACCGTAAACAACCATCTTGAGGTCACGGTCGAGATTGCGCAGCGCCTCGACGTCGGAAACCGATACACGTCGCGGCGGGATGCGGGCGATCTTCGCCACGATGGACTCGACGTCGGCCACATCGATGCGCTTCTTGCGCTTGGCCGGACTCTTGAGCTGCACATTGGCGCCGGCCTCGTCGATCACGTCGATCGCCTTGTCCGGCAGGTGGCGGTCGTTGATATAGCGATCCGACAGCTCAACGGCAGCGCGCAATGCGGGGTTGGTGTAGGTAACCTGATGATGCTCCTCGAATCGGGACTTGAGCCCCTTGAGGATCTCCACCGTCTCTTCGACCGAAGGCTCGTCGACATCGATCTTCTGGAAGCGGCGCGCCAGCGCACGATCCTTCTCGAATACCCCGCGGTATTCCTGATAGGTGGTAGAGCCGATACAGCGCAGATCGCCCGAGGCGAGCACGGGCTTGATCAGATTCGATGCGTCCATTACCCCGCCCGATGCCGAGCCGGCGCCGATGATGGTGTGGATCTCGTCGATAAACAGGATCGCGTGCGGCTGACGCTTGAGCTGGGCGAGCACCGCCTTAAGCCGCTTCTCGAAGTCGCCGCGGTACTTGGTGCCGGCGACCAGACCACCGAGATCCAAGGCGTAAATCACCGCGTCGTCCAAGACCTCGGGGACCTCGCCGTCGACGATCTTCTTGGCCAGCCCCTCCGCGATCGCGGTCTTGCCGACACCCGCCTCGCCCACGAACAACGGGTTGTTCTTGCGCCGCCGGCACAGGATCTGGATGGTGCGCTCCACCTCGTTCGCACGACCGATCAGGGGGTCGATTCGCCCCTGCCGCGCCATTTCGTTCAGGTTCGTCGCGAAGCTCTCCAGTGGACTGGATCCCTCCTTTTCCTCTGTCCGCGCCTCTTCGCCCTCACCGCCGGGGATCTCGTCGTGCGGGTTCTCGCCGGGGACCTTGGAGATACCGTGTGAGATGTAGTTCACGACGTCGAGACGCGTGATGTCCTGCTGATTGAGCAGGTAAACGGCCTGGGAGTCCTGCTCGCTGAACAGCGCCACCAGCACGTTCGCGCCCGTTACCTCCTTCTTGCCCGCCGACTGGACGTGGAAAACCGCCCGCTGGAGCACGCGCTGAAACCCGAGTGTCGGCTGCGTATCGCGCTCTTCGCTCTCGGGGATCAGCGGCGTCGTCTCGTCGATAAAGGTGCTGATCTCGCGGCGCAACCGGTCGGCATCGAGCCCGCAGGCGCGAAGCACCTTGGCGGCCGCCGGATTGTCGAGCAGCGACAGCAGCATGTGCTCCACCGTCATGTACTCGTGGTGCTTTTCACGCGCCTCCTTGAAGGCCCGGTTCAGCGTAAATTCGAGTTCTCTGCTCAGCATCGGCGTATTCCAGGCCTAACTTCGGACAACGGTTATAAGCTCCACAGCCCCCGGGGGAGCTATGCCTCTTCCATCGTGCACATCAGCGGGTGCTGATGGCTGCGCGAATAGTCGTTGACTTGCGCGACTCGGGTCTCGGCGACATCCCTCGTGTAGACCCCGCATACGCCGACGCCACGGGTGTGCACGTGCAGCATGATCTGTGTGGCTTTCTCACGGTTCATCGCAAAGAAGGTCTCCAGCACATCCACCACGAACTCCATGGGGGTGTAGTCGTCATTCAACAACAGCACCTTGAATAGTGGCGGTCGGCGAAGCTTCGGCCGCGACTCTTGGACGGCCAGTCCTGATTCTCGTTCCTCGCCGGGTATATCGTCGCTCATGAGTCGGAATTCTAGACAAAATACGCGTGTTTGGTTCCCGGTCGGCGGCACACCCGCCGCACCCCCGCGCCGGGTCGGGCGCCGCGAGCTGCGATACCGGCGCCTGATCGGCGTTGCTCCCGCGATGCCCGGGCTTGCGTCGGGAGCAGCCGCAACAACACGACGGTTTGACCAGCCAAATCAACCCACTATACTTGGGAGCTATGGCA
This sequence comes from Chromatiaceae bacterium, assembly GCA_041736365.1. Classification (GTDB taxonomy): domain Bacteria; phylum Pseudomonadota; class Gammaproteobacteria; order Chromatiales; family Chromatiaceae; genus JBGSTR01. The sequence goes on from JBGSTR010000129.1 coordinate 13,912, forward strand.
CCGCCCCCTAGATTCAAGTGGCGGTGTCAGACAACAACATAAAGATACCACCGACGATGACTCGCAAACCCCCGGAGGAGTGCGCCAATGATCACTGGTGTAGTTAAGTGGTTCAACAATGCAAAGGGTTACGGGTTCGTAAAACCCGACGGTCGCGAGGAGGACGTCTTCGTCCATTTCTCCGCGATCGACATGGACGGCTACAAGACGTTGCGGGAAGGGCAGAAAGTCGAGTTCGAGATGACCCACGGACCTAAGGGTTTACACGCTGCCCGCGTACATCGAGTCAACTGAACCATTCGCCGTCGAGGCGTGCGCTCCGCACGCCCCGACCCTCCGCAAGCGACTTGCGCGTCGCACCCCGTCACATTCTCTGCACCACCGCCTCGCCAAAGCCCGAACAGCTTACCTTCGTCGCGCCGTCCATCAGGCGCTCCAGGTCGTAGGTCACGGTCTTGGCGACAATGGCTCCTTCCACACCTTGAATGATGAGGTCAGCCGCCTCGGTCCAACCGAGATGCCGCAGCATCATCTCGGCAGATAGGAGTAAGGAGCTCGGGTTGACCTGGTCCTTGCCCGCGTATTTCGGCGCGGTCCCGTGGGTTGCCTCGAACATGGCGATCGAGTCCGACAGGTTCGCGCCCGGGGCCATCCCGATGCCCCCTACCTGTGCGGCCAGCGCGTCGGAGATGTAGTCGCCGTTGAGGTTCAGCGTCGCGATTACGCTGTACTCCTTGGGCCGCAGCAGGATCTGCTGCAGGAACGCGTCGGCGATCACGTCCTTGATCAGGATCTCGCCACCGGTCTTGGGGTTCTTGAAGGTGCACCAGGGTCCGCCGCCGACGTCGGTGGCGCCGAATTCCTCGTGCGCCAGGTCGTAGCCCCACTGCTTGAAGGCACCCTCGGTGAACTTCATGATGTTGCCCTTGTGCACCAAGGTCACCGACGAGCGGTCATTGTCGATCGCGTATTGGATCGCCTTGCGCACCAGACGCTTGGTTCCCTCTTCCGAGACCGGCTTGATCCCGATGCCGGAGGTCTCCGGAAAGCGGATCTTGGTCACGCCCATCTCGTTTTGTAGGAACGTAATGACCTTGCGCGCCTCCGGAGTACCCTGCTGCCATTCAACGCCGGCATAGATGTCTTCGGAGTTTTCTCGGAAGATCACCATGTCGGTGTGCTCCGGCTCCTTCAACGGACTCGGCGTGCCCTTGAAGTAGCGTACCGGCCGCAGACAGACGTAGAGGTCAAGCTCCTGGCGCATGGTTACATTCAGAGAGCGAATGCCCCCGCCCACCGGCGTGGTCAGCGGCCCCTTGATGGATACCACGAAATCCTCGACCGCGCGCAGGGTCTCCTCCGGCAGCCAGACGTCCTCGCCATAGGTCAAGGTCGACTTCTCGCCGGCGTAGACCTCCATCCAATGGATCCGACGTCGCCCGCCATAGGCCTTCTCCACCGCCGCATCCGTCACCCGCTTCATGACCGGAGTGATGTCGATGCCGATTCCATCGCCTTCGATATAGGGAATGATCGGTTGATCCGGAACGGACAAGGACATATCCGGGTTGACCTGAATCTTTTCGCCGTCTTTCGGGACCTTGATCTTGTCGTAGGCCATGTGCAGAGCTCTCTCCGGTAACAACAAAGCCGACATGCTACCACCGTGCCGCGCGAATGCGCATAACCCGGGGTGGTGCGTGGTGAGCCCCGGCCGGGCGGCTCGCCAACCGCGCGAGCACGCCGGCTTACCGCGTTCCCGGCTCGGCCGCAACTGCCCGATCGCACCCGCTCGCGTTAGACTTCGCCGATGCCACAACCACCAGTAGTGATCGCGCCCGGAAACAGGGTCGTCGTCGGCCTTTCCGGCGGTGTGGACTCGGCCGTCGCGGCCCATTGGCTGATCGAGCACGGCTATCTGGTCGAGGCCCTGTTCATGAAGAACTGGGAGGAAGACGACGCGCCGGGATACTGTGCCGCCGCGCAAGACCTGTCCGACGCCGCCGACGTGGCCGAGCGCCTCGGGATCCCGTTGCACACGGCGAATTTCGCGGCCGAGTACTGGGATCGAGTATTCGAGCGCTTCCTGGCGGAGTATCGCGCGCTGCGAACACCCAATCCGGACGTGCTGTGCAACCGCGAGATCAAGTTCCAAGTCTTTCTCGACCATGCGCTGGAACGGGGCGCGGACTGGATCGCGACCGGACACTACGCCCGCGTGACCCGGGACGCGGGTGGCGCCCGGCTTAGGCTGAGCGCCGATGCCGCAAAAGACCAGACCTATTTTCTGCACCTTTTGGATCAAAGGCAGCTTTCGCGGGTCCTGTTTCCGCTGGAGGACCTGACCAAGGTCGAGGTGCGCGCGATCGCCCGCCGCCTGGGGCTGAAAAGTGCGGACAAACCCGACAGTACCGGGATTTGCTTCATCGGAGAGCGTCGATTCCGAGACTTCCTCGCGCGTTACGTCCCGCCGGAGCCGGGGCCGATCGAGACCCCCGACGGCAGATGCTTGGGGGAGCACGAAGGGCTGGCCTACTACACCATCGGGCAGCGTCAAGGTCTCGGCATCGGGGGAATCCAGGGTGGGCGCGAGGAGCCCTGGTTCGTGGCGGCCAAGGACGCGGCACACAATACGCTGGTGGTGGTCCAAGGCACGCATCACCCCCTGCTGATGTCGTCGCGGCTCGACGCGGAGGCTCCGCATTGGATCGCGGGTGTCGCGCCCGGCCCGACGCCATTCGCGTGTCGCGCCCGATTGCGCCATCGCCAGCCGCTGCAGCATTGCACGGTGATGGACTGCGCCGACGGCCGATGCAGGATAGACTTCGGCGAGCCGCAGCGCGCGATCACGCCGGGACAATCGATCGTGCTCTATCGCGGCGAGGAGTGTCTCGGCGGCGCCACGATCACCGCCGCCCGGGCGTGAGACTGGATCGACGGCTAC
>JBGSTR010000167.1:0-2480 GCA_041736365.1 Chromatiaceae bacterium
GTCCGCGGATCAGCCGCGGCCGGTCCCCGGGCACCAGCGCGATCAGCACGGCGCCCAGGGTCGGCAGCAGTAAAAGCAGTGTCAGATAACCCATCGGAGCGCGGGTGAGACTACCCCTTAGGCGTCAAGCCGCGTTCGATGCGGGCGCTGGCGGGGGGCGACGCAACGGGCGGTTCTCGGCTTCCGCCAGTCGATCATAGATCCCGTCCAGGGCCATCTCGTGGGTCGGTAATAGATTTTCCTCGCCGATACGCTCGAACAGACCGGTGCGATGCATGACCTCGAGCACCTGCCGCTTAAGTCCGCTCAGGACGATGGTGATGCCGTTGGCGGCGAGCCGTTGCACCAGATGATCCAGTACCTCTTCGCCGGAAGCGTCGAGCTGATTGATGCCGTCTCCGACCACCAGCACAAACCGAGCGTTCGGATGATTGGCCACCGCCGACAAAAGGGTGTCCTCGAAATACGAGACATTGGCGAAGTAGAGCTGCCCGTCGAACCGCATGACGATGATGCGCGGATCGGTCGGTAAGGTGGGATGTACGCGTAGATCGCGCAGGGTACCATCCGGGAATCGCCCCAGCAGGGCCACCCGCGGCTTCATCGTCCGGTACAGAAACAAGGCCACCGCCAGTCCCGCCCCCACGAGGATGCCGTTGTCCAGATGCGGCGCAAAACCGAGGGTGGCGACGAAGGTCACCACCGCGGCCACGCCGTCGTGCTTGCTCGCATCCCAGGCATGCCGCATGGCCTTGAAATTAATCAGCCCGATCACCGCCATCATGATGACCGCCGCCAGCACCGATTGCGGCAGGTGATGCAGGGCCGGGGTGAGGAGCAGCAGAGTAATCAGCACCACCAGCCCGGCGAACACGGACGACATGCCGGTCCGCGCCCCGGCATTGAGATTGACGGCGGAGCGCGAGAAGGAGCCGCTGGCGGGATAGGCTTGGCTAAAGCTGCCGACAATGTTCGCAAGACCCTGACCGATCAGCTCCTGGTTGGGGTCCACCGGGTCCTTGGACTTGGCGGCCATGGCCTTGGCGATCGAGATCGCCTCCATGAATCCGACCAGCGAGATGATGACCGCGCTGGCGAAGAGATCCATCGTCATCCGCAAGTCGATATGCGGCAGCGCGAGCGTCGGCAACCCCGACGGCACCTCGCCGACCACCTTGCCGCCCCCCAGCTCGAAGCCGATGCCCCAACTGACGATGGTGGTCAAGGTCACCGCCACCAGCACCCCCGGGATCCGCGGCAGATACGTCTTGAGTCCCCACATGATCGCGAAGGCCGCCACACCCATGATCAGCGTCGGCGCATGGGTGTTGCCGAGCTGCTGGAGCACCGCCCAGATATCGTTGATGAAGTGCTCGCTCCGCGGCATGGGCACCCCGAAGATCTTGTTGAGCTGCGACAGACCGATGATCACCGCGGCGGCGTTGGTGAATCCGACAATCACCGGATGGGATAGAAAGTTGACCACGACGCCGAGTCGAAACACCCCGAGTGCCAACTGCACCAACCCCACCATGAGCGCCAGCAGGATCGCCAAGCCGATGAACTCGGGGCTTCCAACCTTTGCCAGCGGCACCAGTGCGGAGGCGGTCAACAGCGAGACGACAGCCACGGGGCCGGTCGCAAGCTGTTTGGAAGAGCCCCACAGGGCGGCGACGATGCCGGGAAGGAAGGCCGCATAGAGGCCGTAATAGGCGGGCAACCCGGCGAGCTGAGCGTAGGCCATCGACTGCGGAATCAGGACCAGGGCGACGGTAATACCGGCGATTAGGTCCGCGCGCAAGGATTCCCCGGTGACCGGGAACCAACGCAGGAAGGGAAAAAAGGTCGCCGTCTTGACCATGACCGCATACCCAAAGCGCTAGTGTGGCGGGAAGCCCGAGCAGACCGTTCGCGGCAACCGGTGGAGCTCGGCGGCGCGCGCTTCAGTGTCCGTGGGAGAACAGCGGGATTCGATGTGGCACCCCGCGACCGCGGCAACGCGAATCTAAGCGGTGCAGCGCGCGGAGAATATCAGGATTCCATTGTGGAATATACGGAGCTAACACGGATTAGGACTCCCGCCGATCGCCCCCTCGGCCGCCGGGGCACCAGCATGCAAGGCAAACACTTCAATGTCGCAAAAGATCAATCCAGCGTTCGATGATTGGCATAAAGTCCGCCAGGCAGCCGATCGATGGACATTGATCCTTCGCCCGCAAACAACGACGTTTCCCGCACTTGTCCGGCGTAATGTATCGGCGTAGTTTCAGCCTCGAACCCTTAGCGGGTAGCTCAAAATCACCTCAACGAACGGAGAATCACCACATGTTCTCGAAGCGACTTGTCGTCATGTCCGCGGCCGCCATCGCAATTGCACTTTCCGGTGCAGTCAATGCCGAAACCGCAGCGGACGAAGCCGCCGCGGCAGCAGCGGCAGCGGAGAAGACCGCGGTCGGCTCCGCCGCCGCGGACCAGAAGGC
>JBGSTR010000188.1:0-4400 GCA_041736365.1 Chromatiaceae bacterium
GGCGCCGGCGTTCTCATGGCGACCGGGCCGGCGTCGTTCGCCCGGCTGCCGGGCAAGCTGTCCGAGCAGGCGAGCAACCGCCGGTGTGAGCTGTCCGATGCATAGGATCGGTATCGTCGGCGGCACCGGCTACACCGGCGCCGAGCTGTTGCGGATCCTGGTGCGCCACCCGGCGGTCGAGCCCGTCGTAATTACCTCGCGCGGCGAGGCCGGGACGCCGGTCGCCGACCTGTTCCCCCACCTACGTGGTCTCCTCGAGCTGGGTTTCACCGAGCCGGACCCGGGCGCCCTCGGCGAATGTGACCTGGTGTTTTTCGCGACCCCGAACGGCACCGCGATGCAGATGGCGCCGGAGCTGTTGCGTCGTGATACGCGCGTGGTCGACCTCGCCGCCGATTTCCGTCTCTCCGACCCCGCGCTCTGGGAACGCTGGTACGGAATTCCGCATACCTGTCCGGAGCTCTTGAGCGAGGCCGTCTATGGACTCCCGGAGCTTAATCGGGGTTCGATCCGCGGCGCACGGCTGATCGCGAATCCGGGCTGCTATCCAACCGCCGTTACGTTGGGGCTGGTTCCGTTGCTGGGTGCGGACGCCGTGGATCGTTCCTGGATTGTCGCCGATGCCAAATCCGGTGTGAGCGGCGCGGGGAGGAAGCCCGCGACCGGTCTGCTTATGGCCGAGGTTGGAGAGAGCTTCAAGGCCTACTCGGTCACCGGCCATCGCCACGCCCCGGAGATTGCACAGAATCTTGCGCGCTTCGCCGGCGGCTCAGTGGGCCTTACCTTCGTTCCGCATCTGGTGCCCATGATCCGAGGCATCGAGGCCACGATCTACGCGCGCCTCGGCGACATCGACACCGACCTACAAGCGATCTTTTCGCGGCATTACCGAGACGAGCGATTCGTGGACCTGATGCCCGCGGGCTCGCATCCGGATACCCGCTCGGTGCGCGGCGGCAACGTCTGCCGCATCGCCGTGGCGCGTCAAGCCGACTCGGACGTCGTCATCGTGCAGTCGGTGATCGACAACCTGGTCAAGGGGGCGGCCGGCCAAGCGGTTCAGAATATGAACCTGATGCTCGGTCTCGACGAGGCGGCGGGCCTGGACGCGGTGGCGCTACTGCCCTAGGCGGGGCACCGGTTAGCGCGAGTCTCTCGATCCGGGGCGGGACAGATGCCTTCGATCCGCGCCGGCCGCGGGATCGACGAGATGCCGCGAGCTGCGGCTCGCTTCGATTAGGTCCCGTTGCAGCGAAGGCGAGCGAGCGAGTCAGCAGTGAGCGACACCTTTCGGCGTTTTACCTACCGTCTGCTGGCACTCGGGTTCTTCGCTGTGCTGTTGGCCGCGGGGTTCTGGGGAGGCTTCGAGCTTGGCCGGGCGCGGGTTGGCTCAAGCGTAGTCCCGGAGCTTGCCGCGCTCGAGGGGCGGTATGCCGAATGTGCGGCCGAGCGCGACCGGCTACGAGGCGATCTCACGGCCCTCGATCAACAACGCATCATGCTGGAGCGAACCGCCCAAATCGAACGTGAGACCAATCGTTCGCTGGCGGACCAGCTCAAGCAGGCCCAGGACGAGCGACTGTCGCTCTCCAAAGAGGGCTCCTACCTTCGGCGTCTGATTCAGGAGGGCGGCAAGGGCGCGGTGCGCATTCACGATTTGCGCCTGAGCACGGAGAAAACGCCGCGAACCTTTCATTACGCCTTTACGGTCACCCAACTGGTCCAGGATTTCGGTACCGCGAAAGGCCGTGTCGAGATTCACGTCGACGGCCAACAAGACGGCGAGCCGGTTCGCCTTCCGCTGGACCAACTGCCCGATGCCGATCCGAAGCAGCACACCATGGATTTTGAGTATTTTCAGAACATCCAAGGCACGGTAGTGCTGCCCGACGGGTTTGAGCCACGAAGTCTGGTGGTTGAAATCAAGCCGGACAACGAGCAGCTCATTCCGACTTCCGAATCGTTCCCGTGGACGCCCGAGTCGTCTTGACCGCGCTTGGCGCGGCATCCCGGCGCCGGGCGCGGCCATGCACGCGCTCGTCCGTGCGACCTGACCAAACGCCCGAAGCTTGAACATTGGGCGCGCGGGACGCACCTACTCCGGCTGAAAGACCAATCATCGAGGGCAAGCACGCCATGACCGCCGAAGCCTCAATCGAAACCGCAAATGATTCGCTGCTGCTCTTCACGCATGCCGCGGCCTCCAAGGTTGCCCAGCTCATCGCCGAAGAGGGCAATCCCGACCTGATGCTCCGCGTCTACATCCAGGGAGGGGGATGCTCGGGTTTTCAGTATGGATTTACCTTCGACGAGCAGATCCAGGACGGGGATACCGAGATCGTGACGGACGGCGTCAAGCTGCTGGTCGACCCGATGAGCATCCAGTATCTGTCGGGCGCCGAGATCGACTACAGCGAGGGGCTACAGGGCGCTCAGTTCGTGATCCGCAACCCCAATGCCTCCACGACCTGCGGCTGCGGCTCGTCGTTCTCTGTCTGAAGAAGCTGGGGAGCAATCCCGGCGCAAGGACTGCCAAGATCCGCGTAAGACGGATGCCGGGGGAGGCGACTAATCTTGGGGCTCGCCTGCTTTGGGGGCGGCGGATTCGGACGATGACGGATCAGACGCTGCCGGGGCAGGCGCCGTAACGCCGGTGTCCGGCTTCTGCGGCGGTATCGCCAGCGGGATGACGTTCGCGTCACCGGAGGGGGTGGGTTCCGGCGCCGGCGCCGGGGCGTCTCGGAGCCACAGCACCAACCCCACCGCGATCAGCGCGGCGATCACGATAAGGGCAAGCAGCGCGTTGCGCGACCTTTTGCGTGCGGATGATCTCCCGCGAGAGTCGAGCCGGCTCTGTCTGAACTTGTAGTCCTGCACCATGAAAGACCCGCAAGGCGCGAAAGATCGGATTCTTTCGTAAGCCGCCAGTCTAGCCTCAAACCTCGCGAACGAAAAGTTTCGGACTCACTCGATCCGGGCCGCGCGAGCTTGTCGCTAGCCGGGTCGCGTCGTACCCTGCGCCCCCGGTTACTCTCATTTCTTGAGGCGAATGAATGATGCCGTCACGGGAAACGTCGCTCGCGCTCATCGCGCGGGGCACGGAAGAAATCTTGCTGGAGGAGTCGCTGCAGAAGAAGCTGGCGACCGGACGGCCCTTGCGGGTGAAGGCGGGTTTCGACCCGACCGCGCCGGATCTTCATCTCGGCCACACGGTGCTGATCAACAAACTGCGCCAGTTCCAGGAGCTGGGCCATCAGGTGCTGTTTCTCATCGGCGATTTCACCGGCCTGATCGGCGACCCAACCGGCAAGAACGCGACCCGCAAGCCGCTGACCAGGGACGAGGTCGAGGCCAACGCGGCAACCTATCGCGACCAGGTGTTCCGAATTCTCGACCCGGACCGTACCGAGGTGGTCTTTAACTCAACCTGGATGGAGAAGCTGGGTGCCGCGGGGCTGGTCCAGTTGGCCGCGCAGAACACGGTCGCTCGTATGCTCGAGCGCGACGATTTTTCCAAGCGTTACCGAGCCGGCCAGCCGATTGCCATCCACGAGCTCCTGTATCCCTTGATCCAGGGCTACGATTCGGTGGCGCTGAAGGCGGACATCGAGCTCGGCGGTACGGACCAAAAGTTCAATCTGTTGATGGGGCGCCACCTCCAGGAAACTCACGGGCAAGAGCCCCAGGTGGTCATCACGCTGCCGATCCTCGAGGGGTTGGACGGGGTTCAGAAGATGTCCAAGTCCCTGGGCAACTACATCGGAATCACCGATCCCCCCGAGGACATGTTCGGCAAGCTCATGTCGATTTCGGACGATCTGATGTGGCGCTACTTCGAGCTGTTAAGCGCCCGCGACATGGCGACAATCGAGGACTGGCGAGCGCAGGTGGCGGGTGGCGCAAACCCGCGGGACATCAAGTTCGAGCTTGCCCTGGAGATGGTCGCGCGCTTTCACTCCCCGGACGCCGCAGAGCAAGCCAAGGCGGAGTTCATCGCCCGTTTCCAGCGCGGAGTGCTGCCGAGCGATCTCGCGGAGGTCTCGGTGGACGCGGGTCCCGATGGAACCTTGCCCATCGCCAATGCACTAAAGGAGGCCGGGCTCGTCGGCAGCACCTCCGAGGCAATGCGCATGATCGGACAGGGTGCCGTGCGCGTCGACGGCGAGCGCATCGAAGACCCGCGGCTGACCTGTGCCCGGGGCAGCGAGGCGGTCTACCAGGTCGGCAAGCGCCGTTTCGCGCGCATCCGCGTCGTGTAGCGCCCGCCCTCTGGGCCGATCTCTACGAGAGTGCGCAAGGGGGGTTGACAGGTTCTGCGGTAGCTGTAAAATGGCCGGTCTTCGCAGGGCACTGTGTCTGCGGTGAGATCTTTAACAATTTGTTCAGAGAACTTGTGTGGG
>JBGSTR010000189.1:0-1882 GCA_041736365.1 Chromatiaceae bacterium
CCCACACAAGTTCTCTGAACAAATTGTTAAAGATCTCACCGCAGACACAGTGCCCTGCGAAGACCGGCCATTTTACAGCTACCGCAGAACCTGTCAACCCCCCTTGCGCACTCTCGTAGAGATCGGCCCAGAGGGCGGGCGATGGCATCTCAACGCGCTATATTCTCTCGTAATTCCTTGCGTAATCGGGCTGGCCGTCCCTCCCGGAGCACGGTCAGACGGGCAATTCGCCGAGCGATTGGCGCACGAAAAAAAACATGTCCCCATCTGGGCGGGGATTGCCGGAATTTTCTGGATACTCTCGAGGACAGAAGCTCCGCGAGTCCCGCCTCTCGAAGCTCTTGCGGATCGAATGCCGGTCAGGCATCAGATCCCCGACTTCTCAAGCTAACGAGACGCTGATTAAAGCCTTGCATGACCTTAAGCAGCTCGCGGTCCGAGAGGCGCGACTCCCGGACCCCTCCATTTTCGAGCACTTGGAGTGCTTGAAAATGCCCGGCCGTCCCTGGCCCCGACGGGAAACGCTTTAGATCAGCGTTTTCCTAATCCGGCCGCCTTCGCGACGGCGTCCGCTACCTCGGCAATCGCTTTCTCCGACAGGTAGGGATGCATCGGCAAGCTGATCACCCGCTCCGACGCCTGCTTGCTGTGAGGCGTCGCGCCGCCGTCGGCCTCCCCGGCGAACACGGGTTGGTCGTTGAGCGGAACCGGATAATGCACCGCCGTCGGGATGCCCGCCGCCTGCAACGAATCCGCGACAACGCCACGGTCCTGCACCTGTATGGTGTATTGCGCGTAGACGGACTGGTTATGGTCTTCGATGAATGGCGTCAGCACGGACGAGCCACCATCGCGGGAGGAAGCGGCGCCGCGTTCGCGCAGTAGCTCGGTATAGCGAGCGCCGTGCGCGGCCCGGGCCTCAACCTCCTCCGGAAAAATGGCCATCTTGGCCAACAGAATCGCCGCCTGCAGGGTATCGAGGCGCCCGTTGAGCCCCAACCGCGGGTGGTGATACCTACGGTCTTGACCGTGATTGCGGATTTCCCGCATGCGCTTCGCAAGCTCTTCGTCATCGGTAAAACAAGCGCCTGCGTCACCGTAAGCGCCCAGCGGCTTAGCCGGGAAGAACGAGGTACAACCGATCAGCGAAAGTCCGCAGGAGCGCCGCCCGCGGTAGCTTGCGCCGAAGCTCTGCGCACCATCCTCGATCACCGGGATCCCGTGTCGCAGACCGATTGCGTTGATCGCATCCATGTCCGCGCATTGTCCGTACAGCGAGACCGGTACGATCGCCCGGGTGCGCTCCGTGATCGCCGACTCGATTTCCGCCGGGTCGATGTTGTAGGTGACGGGGTCGATATCGACGAATACCGGGGTGGCGCCCAGCAGGGCGATCATCTCTCCGGTCGCAATGAAGGTGAACGGTGTGGTGATGACCTCATCGCCCGCCGCAATGTCGAGCGCCATCATCGCCGCAAGCAAGGCATCGGTGCCGCTGGAAAGTCCCACGCAATAGCGTGTACCGACGAAGTCCGCCAGCACCTCCTCCAGCTCTTGAATCTCCGGCCCCATAATGTATTGGCCGTGATTGAGCACCCGCTCGATCCTTTCCCGCACGTCGGGCTCAATGCGTTTGAATTGGGTTTTTAGGTCAATGAATTGCATAGCTTTGCCTGCGTAGATTGACGGTGCACTTCGGTGGAAGAAACCACAAGATACGAGCGTTTCGCTGCCCGGCCCAAAAAAAAACCCCTCTGAGGAGGGGTTTAGGAATAAGGCCCTGGCGGTGACCTACTTTCACATGGGGAGGCCCCACACTATCATCGGCGATACACCGTTTCACTTCTGAGTTCGGGATGGGATCAGGTGGTTCCAGTGCTCT
>JBGSTR010000005.1:0-3190 GCA_041736365.1 Chromatiaceae bacterium
GCGCCCGCCTGCCGCTGCATCCCGGGCGCCGGCCGCGGTCGGAGTCCCTTCCGTCCGCGCATCCCATTACAACCCGGAGCCGCCGGTGTGTCGGCGCACGCGGGGTCTCGACGCCGCCGACTCCCGAGTATTGGTCGCGCGGAATCTCAGCATTGATATTCACGCGCCCTGGTACAATCCTCGCCTCGCGCGCCGTTAGCATGCTTGGACCGCCCCCCCGAGAGATCGCCATGAAGAAACAGCCCGATATCGATCCCCAAGAGACACAGGAATGGCTCGACGCGCTCGAGGCCGTGCTGGAGAACGAGGGCGTGGATCGCGCCCACTTCCTGCTGGAACGGTTGATCGACAAGGCGCGGCGCTCCGGCGCCTATCTCCCGTACAGTGCCAACACCGCCTATCTGAATACCATTCCGGTGCAGCAGCAGGAGCGCTTCCCCGGGGATCGGGCGATGGAGCGGCGCATTCGCTCCTTCGTGCGCTGGAATGCGATGGCCATGGTGGTGCAGGCCAATCGTCTCTCCAGCGAGCTCGGCGGTCATATCGCCAGCTTCGCCTCCAGCGCAACCCTGTTCGACATCGGCTACAACCACTTCTTCCACGCCCGCACCAAGGACCACGGCGGCGACCTGCTGTTCATTCAGGGTCACTCGGCCCCCGGCATCTATGCCCGCGCCTACCTGGAAGGCAGGATCACCGAGGAGCAGCTCTACAACTTCCGCCAGGAGGTTGACGGCAACGGCCTTTCGTCCTACCCGCACCCCTGGCTGATGCCCCACTTCTGGCAGTTTCCGACCGTGTCGATGGGTCTGGGGCCGATCATGGCCATCTACCAGGCGCGCTTCATGCGCTACCTGAACGACCGCGGCGTGCTCAACACCGCCGGGCGCAAGGTCTGGGCCTTCCTCGGCGACGGCGAGATGGACGAGCCGGAATCGCTCGGCGCGATCTCGCTGGCCGCCCGCGAGCGGCTCGACAACCTGGTGTTCGTGGTCAACTGCAATCTGCAGCGGCTCGACGGCCCGGTACGCGGCAACGGCAAGATCATCCAAGAGCTGGAGGCGGTGTTCCGCGGCGCGGGCTGGAACGTGATCAAGGTGATCTGGGGCAGCTATTGGGACCCGCTGCTGGCGCGCGACAAACATGGTCTTCTGCTCAAGCGCATGGAGGAGTGCGTCGACGGCGACTATCAGGCGTACAAGGCCAAGGGCGGGCGCTATACCCGCGAGCACTTCTTCGGCAAGTACCCGGAGCTGGCCGACATGGTCGCCACCCTGACCGACGAGGACATCTGGCGCCTCAACCGCGGTGGTCACGACCCGATCAAGGTCTACGCCGCCTATGCCGCCGCGGCACGCCACCAGGGACAACCCACGGTGATCCTGGCCAAGACGGTCAAGGGCTACGGCATGGGCACGGCCGGCGAGGGAATGAACATCACCCATTCCCAGAAGAAGATGGCCGAGACCCACCTCAAGGCCTTCCGGGACCGCTTCAACATCCCGATCTCCGACGACCAGATCGCCGCCGCGCCCTTCTACAAGCCGCCGGCCGACAGCCCGGAGATGCAATACATCCACCAGGCGCGCGAGAAGCTCGGCGGTTATCTCCCGGCACGCCGCGACGATGCGCCGCGCCTGGAGGTGCCCGGTCTGGATACCTTCGCACCGCTGCTCGAGGGCAGCGGCGATAAGGAAATGTCGACCACCATGGCCCTGGTGCGGCTGATGACCATCATCATCCGCGACAAGCACATCGGTAAATTCGTCGTCCCCATCGTCCCCGACGAGGCGCGCACCTTCGGGATGGAGGGCATGTTCCGCCAGCTCGGCATCTACGCCTCCCAGGGTCAGCTCTACGAGCCGGTGGATGCGGATCAGGTGATGTACTACCGGGAGGACAAGAAGGGCCAGATCCTCGAGGAAGGGATCACCGAGGCCGGCGCCATGTCGTCCTGGATCGCGGCCGCCACGGCCTATGCGAATCACGGCCAGAGCATGATCCCGTTCTACATCTACTACTCGATGTTCGGGTTCCAGCGCGTCGGCGACCTCGCCTGGGCCGCCGGCGATATGCGTTCACGCGGATTCCTGATCGGCGGCACCGCCGGGCGCACCACCCTGGCCGGCGAGGGGCTTCAGCATCAGGACGGGCACAGCCAGCTGGTTGCCGCGACCATCCCCAACTGCGTCTCCTACGACCCCGCGTTCGCCTACGAGCTCGCGGTGATCGTCCAGGACGGAATGCGCCGGATGTATCAGGAGCAGGAAAACCGCTTCTACTACATCACCACGATGAACGAAAACTATGTCCAGCCGGCCATGCCTGAAGGCGCCGAGGACGGGATACTCAAGGGCATGCACCGCGTCCATCGCGGCGAGGAACGCACCCACCGCGTCCAGCTCCTGGGCGCCGGGACCATCCTGCGCGAGGTCCTTGCCGCCGCCGATCTGCTGGCGAAGGACTTCGACGTGGGGGCGTCGGTGTGGAGCGTCACCAGCTTCAACGAGCTGCGCCGCGAGGGGATCGACGTCGAGCGCTGGAACATGCTGCATCCCATGGAGGCGCCGCGCACCAGCTACGTGGCGTCCGAGCTGGCCGAGACCCGCGGGCCGGTGGTGGCCGCCAGCGACTATATGCGCGCCTACGCCGATCAGATCCGGCCCTATGTGCCGCGTCGTTATCTGGTCCTCGGTACCGATGGATTCGGCCGCAGCGACATGCGCAGCCAACTGCGGAAGTTCTTCGAGGTCAACCGCTACTATGTCGCGGTAGCCGCACTGAAGGCCCTGGCGGACGAGGGCGCGATCCCCGCCGAGCAGGTCGTCGAGGCCATCCGCAAGTACCGCATCGACCCGGAAAAGCCCAACCCGGTAACGGTCTGAAGCAGCCGGCACATAAGGATCAGGAGGACACAGCGTGGCATCCGTCGAAGACATCCTGCTGCCCGATATCGGGGACTTTTCCGGGGTCGAGGTGATCGAGATCCTGGTCGCACCCGGCGACCGGATCGAGCCCGAGCAGTCGCTGCTCACCCTGGAGAGCGACAAGGCGACCATGGAGATCCCCGCGCCCAAGGGCGGGGTGGTGGAAGAGGTGAAGGTCAAGGTCGGGGACAAGGTCAGCGAGGGCATGCTCCTGGTGACGTTGCGCCGCGACGAGGAGCCGGCGGCCGCGACGGCACCCGAGG
>JBGSTR010000279.1:0-3968 GCA_041736365.1 Chromatiaceae bacterium
GTCCGCACGGCCAGCAGCAACCATTGCTGAAGCTGCACGCGGCGGGCGTTCTTACGCATCGCGGCGAGCAGGAATTCGACAGCCGCCCACGATACTTCGCGGTACTTGCGCTTGTTCCACAAGTGGATGATCAGCGGCGCAGCGGCGGCGCCCAGCCAGCCGCGGGTGCCCTCGGCACCGAAGGGGAATGGCGCGGCAATCAATTCGGCGCCGCGGTTGGCGAGCAGACCCGCGGTCACGTTGAAAAACGGCTGCGCGAACAGCACGCGTGTGCCACTCCCGATGGGTGGAAGCGAGCGCGAGTCGGTGCCGGGCAGGAAATGGACGGGGGCGATGCCGAGCGCGTCCAGCAGGCGCGCGAGCTGGTCCTGGACCACATCCGCCAGCGTTCCCACCACCAGCAGATTGCGGCTCTCGGGCGGCTGCTGGGTAAGCTCGGGGACGAGCGCCGCGACGCACTGATCCTCGCCCTGGGTAAAGGTGGTCTCGATGCCGCTGCCGGTGAAGGCCAGCACCCGAACGCGGCCGTCGAGGGCACGGGTGATCCGTGCGGCGGCCATGGGCAGGTCGAGCTTGATTACCTCCGACGGGCAGGAGCCCACCAGGAACAGGGTGCGAATGTCGGGGCGGCGCTCGAGCAGGCGTCCGACCACCAGGTCGAGCTCGTCGTTGCAGTCGGCCATTCCGGCCAGATCACGCTCTTCGAGGATGGCGGTCGCGAAGCGAGGCTCGGCAAAGATCATGACCCCGGCGGCGGACTGAAGCAGGTGCGCGCAGGTGCGCGATCCCACCACCAGGAAAAAGGCGTCGTGCATTTTCCGATGCAGCCATACGATGCTGGAGAGTCCGCAAAAGACCTCGCATTGGCCACGCTCGCGCAGCACTTCCGGCATCTCCGCGGTCTTCTCGCACGCCGACGCCGGCATGGGGCGGCAGGGGCTGCTCATGCCGCGGACCCGGCGGCGCGAGCGCCTTCCGTTACGCCGGCCATCGCCGTGCGTCCGGCCTCGAGCCGCGCCGCGCGGAGCTTGAGCACGAACTGGGTCGCGTTGACGACATAGGTGGCATAGGCGGCCAAGGCGAGCAGCATCAGCTCGCGCACCGAAAGCAGGTCGAACACCAGCGCCGCCAGATAGGCGGTGTGCAGTGCCAGCACCAACATGCTGAACACGTCCTCCCAGAAGAACGGGCGGGCGAACAGCCAGCGGCCAAACACCACGCGCTCCCAGATGGAGCCGGTGATCATGATCAGGTATAAGGTCATCGTCTTGACGACGATGGAGATGGTAGCGGCCTGCTCGCCGGCGCCGGTCCAGAGGTAGCGGAGCACCAGCGCCAAGCTCACCAGAAAGACCAGAAATTGAATCGGGGCCAGCACACCCTGCACCAGAGTCCAGGGTGACGCATCGCGTCGCGCTCGTTCGGCTGCTGTATAGAGAGGCATGGCCGGTCGGTATCCGATGATCTCTATGTTTCTCGTCGCAACGGCGGAGTTTTCCGCCTTGCCCCCGAGCCACAATCTAGCCGCCCCCGCGGCATGTGTCAACGGCGGTTGACGTTCGTTTGGCTTGACATTCCCGCGCCACGCGACACACTTAGTCAACGAGCCGCTCCGGTGGCTCCGGCCAGCAAAATCGTTTTGCTCTACTCCGCGTGGGAGGGGTAGTCGTACATGCAATTTTCTCCCCGTCAGGGGCGTTCGGCTCGACGCATCCGCGGGTGATGTCGGCTACCTCGCCCCGCCGGTTGCGGACCTGCCGAACTACCGGGGCAGGCGTATGTGCCCGTTGAACATACCCGACCCGATTACCGGCCGCTTCGATCCCGTTGCAGTCTGGATCCTGGTCAGATCGATCGGCGATATCGCGCTGGTCGTTGACTCCGGCGGCGTCGTCGTCGATCTGGCCTTGGGCAGCGAAGGCTTGGCCGCGGAGCTCGACGCCGATTGGGTCGGGAAGCCCTGGGCCGATACGGTCACAGCGGAAACGCGGCCCCAGCTGGAGTCCCTGCTGCACCCCCTCGGCGAGCAGCCGCGAGCGGATTGGAGGCAGGTGGTTCACCGTGGACGGACGGGCCGCAGTATCCCGATTCAATACCGCGTGGTGGACGTGGATCCGGACGGACGCATATTGGCCGTCGGGCGCGAGCTACAGGCGGTTGCCTCGCTGCAGGAGCAGCTGGTGGACGCCCAACAGGCGCTGGAGCGCGACTACTGGCGCTATCGGCAGATGGAGACGCGCTACCGGCTCTTGTTCCAGAGTGTCTCCGAGCCGGTGCTGATCGTGGATGCAGTGCTGCGTCGCGTGGTGGAGGCCAATCCAGCGGCGGTCTCGGAGCTCGGGGACACGCCCGCGCGAATCGTTGGGCGCACCTTTCCCGAGGGTTTCGATGCCGAAGGTACGCAATCGATCGAGACCTTGCTCGGATCGGTGCTGGCGACCGGTCGCGCCGACAGCGTGAAGGCCCGCCGCTCCGGCAGCGAGGAAGATCTCTTGGTGTCGGCATCGCTACTGCGTCAGGACGACCGCGAGCTGTTTGTGGTCCGACTGGGCGCCCTGGCGGGCGAGTCGGGCCACGACGCGTTTCCCGCGGACGACGCGCGCTTGATCAGGGCGGTGGGCAGTGCCCCCGAGGGCATCGTCCTGACCGATGCGGAAGGCGATATCCTCTCGGGGAATCGGGCCTTTCTCGACCAAGTAGAGGTGCCGACCGAGCATGAGGTGCGCGGACAATCCATGGATCGTTGGCTGGGGCGCGCTGGAATCGATCTAAACGTTCTTCTCGGCACCCTGCGTCAACACGGCTCGCTACGGCTATTCAAAACGACCATGCGAGGCCAGTACGGGACGGTGCTGGAAGCCGAGATCTCGGCCGCCGCCGTGGCGGATGCGGAAAAGCCGTTTTGCGCCTTGTTTATACGCGACGTGGGACGCCGCCTCGGACGCGAGCCGCCCGCGGACGGCGGTCTACCGGCGTGGGTGGCCGAGTTCACCGATCGGGTCGGCAGCGCCCCGCTGCGCGATCTGGTTCGCGAGTCCACCGACGTAATCGAACGTCTCTGCATTCAAGCGGCGCTAAAGCTCACCGGCGGTAATCGGGCGTCCGCGGCGGAGCTTCTTGGTTTGAGCCGCCAGAGTCTCTACGTCAAGCTTGCGCGACACGGCGTCGGCTCGGAATCCCCCGGGGACGATTGAGCGACGCCCGATTGTAAAGCAGACTTGACATTCATGAGTGTCAGATATAATTTGCACTCATGAGTGTTCCCGCCTCCGCAACGGCGATCGCGACGCGTCCGCATCCTTCCGCGGCGTTGGAGCTGCTCAAGCCCATCACCTGGTTTCCGCCCATGTGGGCGTTCGCCTGCGGGGTAGTCTCCTCGGGCGTTTCCATCCGCGACAATTGGCTGCTCGCGATCGCCGGCATCGTGCTCGCCGGCCCACTCGTTTGTGCGACCAGCCAGGCGGTCAACGACTGGTTCGACCGCCACGTAGACGCCATCAACGAGCCGAATCGACCCATCCCGTCCGGCCGCATACCGGGTCGTTGGGGCCTTTACATTGCCCTGATCTGGACCGCGCTCTCCCTGATCGTGGCCGCCGCGCTCGGGCCCTGGGTCTTTTGGGCGGCGTCGCTCGGGCTCGTTCTGGCCTGGGCCTACAGCGCACCGCCGCTGCGCCTAAAGCGCAACGGCTGGTACGGGAACGCGGCCGTGGCGATTTCCTACGAGGGCCTTGCCTGGGTCACCGGTGCCGCGGTGATGATCGGTGGGGCACTTCCGGATTGGCGCATCCTCGGTTTGGCCGGACTCTACAGTCTGGGCGCGCACGGGATTATGACGCTCAACGATTTCAAGGCGATGGACGGGGATCGACGGATGGGGATCCGCTCGCTGCCGGTGCAGCTGGGGCCCCGCGCCGCCGCGTGGGTCGCCTGCGCCATCATGGCCGTGCCGCAGATGACGGTCGTGT
>JBGSTR010000317.1:0-3338 GCA_041736365.1 Chromatiaceae bacterium
GCATTTGCTCGTATGAGTTGGCGATTGCGGTGCTGCCGCCGGTGCCCTGCGCCGGGCCCCATAGCAGGTTGTTGTAACGCGACGCATCCGCCGGGGCCCCTTCACTGCGGACCTGATCCCAGCGCGCGTCCAGCTCCTCGGCCACCAGCGTGGGCAGCCCGGTGTAGGTGCCCTGGCCCATCTCCAGGTGCTTGACGATGACCGTCACCGTATCGTCGGTTCCGATGCGGACGAAGGCGTTGGGCGCGAAGACGCCGGTTTCTCTTTCCTGTCCGCCGGCGATGCCCGGCCCGGCCCGAAAGTCCTTGGCGCGCAGCGGTAGCTGGACCCCCAGCGTCAGGCCCGCCCCCGCGACCAGTCCAACCTTCAGGAAGGTGCGTCGGCTCAAGTGCCGCAAGCTTGATTGGCTCATGGTGGCTGCCTCCTCAGGCGAGGGTCGCCGCGGCACGCTTGATGGCGCTGCGGATTCGGGCGTAGGTGGCGCAGCGGCAGAGGTTGCCGCTCATCGCCGCGTTGATGTCGTCATCGCTCGGTGCGCGATTGGCTGCGAGCAGGGCCGCGGCCGACAGGATCTGTCCCGACTGGCAAAAGCCGCACTGGACCACGTCGAGCTCCGCCCAGGCGGTCTGAATCGCCCTTCCCTCGGGGGTGTCGAGGCCCTCGATGGTGGTCACCGAGGCTCCCTCCGCGGCCGACAGGGGCGTCGAGCAGGCGCGCACGGGTGCGCCGTTCAGCAGCACGGTGCAGGCCCCGCATTGGGCGATGCCGCAGCCGTATTTGGTGCCGGTGAGTCCGGCATGCTCTCGGATCGCCCACAGCAGGGGCATGTTCGGGTCCAGGTCGAGATCGTGCTCGGTGCCGTTGATGCGCAGTTTCGTCATGATGTCTCCCGCGAGAGTCGGCCGGGCAACGACCGATCTCGGTACCAAACCGAGGCGTGGCGAAGGAGCCGCGGTGTCGATACGCACCCGATGGCTGCGCGCCGACAAGGACTACCGCGGTACCGGAAGCGCTTGAGCATAGGGCATTCCCGTCGCGGGGCCAATCCGCCCGAATACGGGACAGTATTCGGTGATATGCTTACGCGCCGTCCGATTCGCCCACGGCGAAGCGCGACGCGAAGCCCAAGCGTGCCAATGCGGCACCGAGCACCTGGAGAATTACGTATATGCCTGCCTGGTCACTTTTCGTATGGCTCGCCATCGGCGCCGTCGCCGGTCTGATCGCACGCAATGTCATCGGCGGCACCCCGCCCTTCGGTATGATCGGAGACATCATCCTCGGTATCGCAGGCGGCGTAGTGGGCGGCTTCTTGCTGGCGCTGCTCGGGGTCGGGGGCACGGTCGGGGGTCTTATCGGGACCATGGTGACGGCCTTGATCGGGGCCTTCGCAATGATCTGGCTGTCCAATCTGCTCAAGGTAAAGTCCCGCTGACCCGGCTGAGGTAAATTGCCATGGCTGATTCCGACGACAAGGGTTTTTTCGACCGACTCGGCGAAATCCTCAACACCCCGCTACCGGGCACCCAAAAGGCGGATGCTCCGGCCGCCCCGACGGCTTCGGCGTCCCCTGAAGACGACGACGAGGGACTGCTGGCGCGCATTCGCGACATCCTGAACACCCCGTTGCCGGGCACGATCGAGCAGCCGAGCGCCACCGCGCAAGCGCCGGAGCCGGCGCAAATGCCGCAGTCGCCGGTCGCCGAGACTCCGCTGCAGCCCTCGACGGGTTCGACCCCGACCGTTGGATCGGCGGCGTCCGCCGAGCCGACCGAGGATGACCTCGACGAGGAGTGGTGGAAGCAAGACTGGGCGGCGTTTCGGAGCCACCAGGAGCGAGAGCGAAACGGGCTTGTCGCCAAGCAAGGCCAAGATCAGCAAAAGTTCGCTGCCTACCAGGAACAGGAGAAGCGCCGCTTCGATGCCCACCAGCAGCAGGAGGCCGGGCAGTTCAAGCTCTATGAGCAGTGGAAGCTGAACAACTGGAAGCAGCAGTTGGCCGCGACCCAGTCGGGCCAGCCCATGCCGCCGTTCGCAATGCCGCCCGGTCCGCCCGGAATGCCTCCCGGACCTCCGGGTATGATGCCGCTGGGCCCGCCTGGAATGGCTCCGGGTGGACCCATGCCGGGTCCGATGGGACCGCCGCCTTGGATGCGGCGCCCGCCGGGACGTGGTCGCTAGGGGAACGAGCGACGTAATCGCTAGAAAATGAAGCGCGCCTCGGGGGGCGCGAATTGGCTGCTCCCCGGCTCGGCGGGTCGCGCGCTACTCGACCGGTACAGTCTGACCCAGCCAGGTCACCACAGCGTCGGTCAGCGCCTCTTCCCGGCCGTCGAAGAAGTGGTCAGCCTCGGGCACCTGCACCTGGTAGTAATCCGCCTTGTCGTCTGCTTGCGCGGCTTCCGCCCGCACCTGCGCGCCCGCCAAGACATCTTCGTTGTCGTTCTGGCCGAACAGGTCGAGGGTCGGGGTCGTGATCTTGCGAATGGCTTGCGTCGTGTCCATGCGCGGCTCACCGGCTCCGGACCCCATGCCGATGCTCACGAAGGCGACGGCGGCGCCGGGATGACTCGCCAGATAGTCCGCTGCCATGGTGGCGCCGAGACTGTGGGCGATGATGGCGATCCGGTCGGCACCCTTGCTCCTGAGATAGGCGATGGCCGCGTCCATTCGCGGGGCCACCTCGTCGAGCAAGGGCGCGTAATCCGCGGCGCTCGCCTCATTGGGCAGCACCGGCATCTGGATCGACAAGGTGCTCCAGCCATGTTGGGGTAGCGCGGTGCGCAGGGGCGAGACCACCTGAGGCCAGTCCGGGTGTATGCCGATGCCGTGGGCGATGATCGCGGCGCGTCCGGTGATCTCATCGGACTCCGTATAGATCCCGAGGAAGGTTACATCCCCGGCGGTCAGATCGACGGCCTCGCCGTCGAGCAGCGCGTCCTCGACCTGGGCACGCCAGCGCGCCTCCTTTTCGAGGTCGGATGCCGAGACGACGCCGGCGATGGCAACGACGAGAAGAAAGAGCGAGCTAAGCAGCGTTTTCACGTCGCGGTCTCCATTGGTTTAGCGTGGCACCCGCGGATGCCGGGGCGGTTCGATTGGTTCAGTCGTTGCCTTTGGGTCCGGAGCCGGTGACGGGGACGAACCGAACCGGCAGCAGATCGCGGCGAATCAGCTCGCCGGTCGGCCGCTTCTCCAACACCACCAACTGCTGGATGCCGTACGGCTCGCCCAGCGGGATCACCAGACGGCCGCCGGGGGCGAGCTGGTCCACCAGAAGGTCGGGGATCCGCGGTGCCGCCGCCGCGACCAGTATCGCGTCGAATGGGGCGGCCTCC
>JBGSTR010000334.1:0-10852 GCA_041736365.1 Chromatiaceae bacterium
GCGCTCACGTACCGGTCGCCGGGCTCAGCCCTGCCGCGTCGCCGCGCCAGCCGGGCTTGGCGAGCAACATTTGCACGGTGCCGATGTCGCGCTCGCGAAAACCGGCCTCGCAGTAGCACAGGTAGAATTCCCACATTCGGGTGAAACGCTCGTCGAATCCGAGCGCGCGCACCTGCTCCAGGACGTGGAAGAAGTTGTCGCGCCAGCGGGCCAGGGTCTCGGCGTAGTGCGGGCCGATGTCCTCCAGGTGCTGGGTGCGCAGGTCGCCCGCGCGCGTCATCGCGGCGGTCAGGGCGGTCACGCTGGGCAGGAAGCCGCCGGGAAATATGTGCTTCTGGACGAAGTCCACCTCGCGCAGTGCCTCCCGGTAGCGCTGATCGGCGATGGTAATGGCCTGCAAGAGCATCGCCCCGCAGGGCTTCAGCAGCCGTGCGCATTGCCGGAAATAGGTCTGGAGGTGATCCGCGCCCACCGCCTCCACCATCTCGATGGAGACGACCTTGTCGTACTGCCCTTCGAGGTCGCGATAGTCCCGCAGCAGCACTTGCACCCGGTCCTGCAGGCCGGCCTCGTCGACGCGCGCCCGGGCAAGCTCGAATTGCTGCTCGGAGATGGTTGCAGTGGTGACCCGGCAACCATAGCGGCTCGCCGCGTGCAGCGCGAAACCGCCCCATCCCGTGCCGATCTCCAGCACCTCGTCCGTGGGGCCGAGGTCGAGCTTGCGGCAAATACGTTCCAGCTTGGCGACGGAGGCCTGCTCCAGGGTCGCGTCGGGCCGCTCGAACAGGGCGCAGGAGTACATTAGGGTCGGGTCGAGCCACAGCCGGTAGAAGGCGTTCCCCAGGTCGTAGTGGGCGGCGATATTGCGTCGACTGCCGGTCCGGTTGTTGCGCCGCATGCGGTGCATCAGGCTGCGCAGGGGTGCGGAGATTCGGGCCAGGCCGCCTTCGACCCGGTCGAGTGCGGTCCGGTTGCGCAACAACAGGCGCCCAACCCCGACCAGATCGTCGCACCGCCAGAGCCCGTCCATGTAGGCCTCGCCGGCGCCGACGGTGCCGCCAAAGGCCACCGCGCCCCAGAAATCGGATCCCAACACTTCGACCCGAACCTCCGGTCCCTCACCGAAACGCCAGGTCTTGGTGCCCTCGCGGATCACCAGGGTGCCGCCCGTCAGGCCGTCGAGTCGCCGCAGGACCGCGCGCCGGGAGAGGTCCAGGACGAAGCCGGTCTTTGCATCGATGCCGGCAACCGAAACGAGTGTGGTATCGCTCATGCGCTTGGCTTGTTCTCTTGAGGCGTTACCGCCGGGTGGTCGAAGATTGGGATGCCCTTGAGCCACAGCCGCAGTGCCTGCCAGTGGATGTCCGCGACCACCTGGCCGGTCATGAACGGGTAGCGCACCAATGCCCGGGCGAGGCTGGCGCCGGTAATCTCGCTGCGGCTGAGCACCAGGGTTGCGTCCAGCACGGTGCACTCCTCGTCCAAGTCCTCCATGTGCACGATCAGACGGTCGCCGGGTGCGGTAAACCGGCAGCGGTAGACCAGATCCATGGGCAGGAAAGGGGACACATGCATCTCTTTCGGGAATCGAAAGTCGAGCCGCTCGGATCCGCCGAGGCTTTGGGTGGTGGGCAGCACGTAGACGTGACGCTCGCCCCATGGGGTGTTGGTGACCTCGGCGACGATGGCCTCGAGCGTGTGTCCGTCCGCAGCGTAGCAGTAGTAAAAGCTGACCGGATTGAAGCCGAAGCCGAAGTAGCGCGGGTGTGTCAGCAGTCGCACGGGCCCGGTGGGTGTCAATCCGCACTGGCGCCGGACTTCCTCTCGCACGGCGTCGCTCAGAGCCACCCTCGGATCGCCGAGGTGATCCTCGCGGCACCAGCGCGCGAGCGCCGTACGGCGGGTCGACCACAGCCAACGGCCGGCGAACAGGTCGTCGGTCTCCGCCAGGTCGAGCCACAGCATCGACAGCCGATAGGTGAAGTCGTGGGCCTTGGGGGAGTGTCGCCGGTGGCGCAGCCAGCCGGTGTAGAGTGCGCTGTGCATCGCTTAGGCGGCTTGCCGGACCGACGGCGACGGCTGTAGCCGGTCCTGCTCGAAGTGCCGCAGCGCATCCATCGCGCTCACCACGCCGTCTTCGTGAAAGCCGTTGTGCCACCAGGCGCCGCAGTAGTAGGTGCGCATTGTTCCGTCGACCTCGCGGTGACGCAGCTGCGCGGAGACCGCCGCGGGGGTAAACACCGGGTGATGGTAGGTCATGCGCGCGATCACCCGGGCGGGGTCGATGTGCCCGCGGTCGTTGAGCGTGACACAGATCGTCTCGGGCGCATCCAGGCCCTGGAGCAGGTTCATGTTGTAGGTGAGCGTCGCCGGCCCGTCCGGTCCATCCGGCATCAGGCAGTTCCACGAGGCCCGCGCCAGGGGCCGCCGGGGCAACAGCCGGGCATCGGTATGCAGCACCGCCTCGTTGGCCTGGAAGGGGATGGCGGACAGCACCTCCTGCTCGACCCGGGTGGGCTCGGACAGCATCCCCAATGCCTGATCGCTATGGCAGGCGAGAAACAGGGCGTCGAATCGCTCGCTCCCGTCCGCGAGATGAACGTCCACATGGGTGTCGTGCCGGGTCACGCGCTGGACCGGCGTATTGAGCCGGACGCGACTCCGAAACGGCTCCAGCAGGCGCTCGACGTAGCTTCGGGACCCACCCTGAACGACCCGCCAGGTCGGCCGGTCGTTGATCGAAAGCAGACCGTGGTTCATGAAGAAGCGCACGAATAGGCGTGCCGGGAACGCGAGCATGCCCGCGGCGTCGCTGGACCAGATCGCAGCCCCCATCGGCAGGATGTAGTAGTCGCGGAAGCGACGCCCGTAGCCTCCGCGATCGAGGAATTCGCCCAGCGTCATCTCCTCGCCCTGGTCGCTCAGCAATGCGGGCGCTTCTTTATTGAACCGCAGGATGTCGCGGAGCATACCCCAGAATCCCGGGCTGATCAGGTTCGCGCGCTGTGCGAACACCCCGTTCAGGCTGGTGCCGTTGTATTCGAGACCGCTGCGCGCGCAGGACACGCTAAAGCTCATGTCGCTGGGCTGACTGCGTACCCCGAGCTCCGCGAGCAGCTCGATGAAGTGCGGATAGGTGCGTTGGTTGAAGACGATAAAGCCGCTGTCCACGGCGAAACGACGCCGTCCGAGGGTCACGTCGTGGGTATGCACGTGACCGCCCGCGTGGGCGCCGGCCTCGAACAGGGTGATGTCGTGCTCGCGATGGAGGTGGTGGGCCGCGGTCAACCCGGCAATGCCGCTGCCGACGATGGCAATTCTCATTGCGGGCCCTCCCAGCGTTGCGGCACCTGGCGAAGCTGGCTGGTGTCGTATCCCCAGGCGGCGATTCGGCTGACCAGATCTTGGTAGTGTGCGGGGTCGATCTGCGGCTCGCGGGCCATGACCCAGACGTAGTCGCGGCGCTCGCGGGCGATGATGGTGACGCCGTAGTCGGGCGTGAGATACACGATCCGGAAGTCCGCCTTGATCGGCCACAGGAACTGCATGCCCCACACCGCATTGCTCTCGCGGTCCGTGACGAATCCGGTGGGGGTGTAGCGCTTCGGCTTGCCGTCGAACCCGCCTTCGCGGAAGGTGAAGGTGGTGGCGATGGAGCCGTCGGCATTCAGCGCGTAGGACTCAATGGCGTTGTACGCGTTGCGCTCCAGATAGGTCGGGATGTGCGCGATCACGTACCAGTCGCCCATGAAGCGCTGGAGGTCGACATTCGAGACCGTCTCCATCGGCGGCAGCGGTGTGGATTGGCAACCGGCGAGCAAGCCGGCGGCGGCGAAGATCGGCAGGCGGCGCATTAGTTGGCCTCCTCGGCTGGGCTTGCTGGACCCTGGCGCGGTGGCCAGGGAATGAAGGCGCTGGTGCGCCGGACGTAGTCGCGGTAGCCGGGGCGGCGCTCGGCCATCCCGTCCTCTAGCAGGGTGACGCCGGATACGCGCAACAGCAGCAGGGTCATCAGCAGCACGGATACCACCGACCACCAACCACCGCCCGCCGCCGCCATCAGCCAGAAGCCCCACCAGACGCAGGCCTCCCCGAAGTAGTTCGGGTGGCGGCTGTAACGCCATAGTCCGCGGTCCATGACCCGGCCGCGGTTGGCGGGGTCGGCGATGAAGCGGCTCAGCTGCCGGTCGGCAATCGCCTCCAGCGCCACGCCGGTCAGTATCAGTGCCACGCCCAGCGCGTCGACAAACCCCAGAGGTTGCGGTGACGTTATGGCAACGAACAAGGGGAGTGAGATCGCCCAGGCCAGCACCGCCTGGAGGCCGAACACAATGTACAGGCTCTTCCAGCCGAAGCCGGGCGAGTGGTTGGCGCGGATCGCGCGATAGCGCCGATCCTCCGGCTTGCCCCAGTTGCGGACCGCCAGGTGTCCGCTCAGTCGCAGCGCCCACAGGGTGACGAGCATGAGTATCAGCGGGGCACGAGGTCCGAGCTCGGGAGCCAGCACCGCATAGGTGACGGCGGTCGCGAGCAGGAACAGCGACCACAGGCTATCGACCAGATTGACGTTCTCTCGCGGCAGGGTGATCAGCCAGCCGATCACCGCCAGCGACAGGGTTACCGCCAGGCCCGCCGTGAATAGGCTCCAGTCCACGCGGGTGCCCTCAGCGTGCCTGCGATGCGGAGGCGTCGGGCGCCCCGGGGCGCTCGAACAGGTAGTGGCCGACCCACCATTGCTGGCCCTGCCGATAGCCGAACAGCTCGGCGCAGGCCATGAAGAAGATGCGCCACCGCTGACGCCAGCGCTCGGCGTTCTCCGGGCCGTAGGTCTCCGCGAGGATCGGTGTGACCGCGTCGCGTCGGGCGTCCATGTTGCCCAACCAGGCATTCAGCGTGCGCTCGTAGTGGCGGCCGTCCCAGCGCCAGCGCTGGAGCAGCGTCAGATCTTCCTGGAAACGCAGCGGCAGATCGTCGCTGGGCATCAGACCGCCGCTGAAGAAATGGCGGCTCATCCAGTCGGACGGGCCGCGGTCCTCGAACAGGTAGGGCGTCGCGCGGTGGCAGAACACGTGCAGGAAGAACCGTCCCCCGGGTTGTAGCCAGGAGCAAACGCGTCGAAACAGCTCCCGCCAGTTGCGCATGTGCTCGAACATCTCCACCGATACCACGCGATCGAAAAGTTGCGTGGTGGCGAAGTCGTTCATGTCGGCGGTAACGACGCGCAGATTGGCGATACCCGCCTGTTGCGCTCGGGACTCGATGTGCCGCCGTTGGGAGTGCGAGTTGGACACGGCGGTGATGCGGGCGCCCGGATATTTCTCGGCCATCCAGAGGCTCAGGCTGCCCCAGCCGCAGCCGAGATCCAGGATCTCCTGTCCGTCCGCCAGTCCAGCGCGCTCGCAGGTCGTCGCCAAGGCCTTGACCTCGGCTTCGGCGAGGCTGGTGGTTTCACCGTCCCAAAAGCAGGAGCTGTACTTGCCGCGTGGTCCCAGCACCTGCTCGAAGAGCTCGGCGGGGACCTCGTAGTGCTGCGCGTTGGCGAGATCGGGGACTAGTGCTACCGGCCCCGCATCCATTTCACGGATGAAGGATTCGAGCAGCTGCGCCGATCGCGCGCAGTCGCCGTCGCCGATCTCCTCCAGACGGCCGGCAAGGAGGCGGCGTATGCCTTGTCGGATTACCCGATCGGGGACCAGTCCCTGCTCGACCCAGTCGATGGCAATGCGCGCGGTCGCACTCATTGCGGCCACCCGCATACGGCCGGCGCGCGTTTCGGTAGTGATCGATTTAGTCCCGCTGTGACGGTTGCTTCCGCCGAAATGGTCCGTGGCGATCTCATATTGGTGTCGTGGACAAACATGGACGTATCGGGGAGATGTGGCATACGATACGAGTAATCAACATTTCTGTCCAAGACAAATACGCAAAATAATGCCTGCCGGTGACGGATTGCTTGGCATCGGCGCGGTCGAGCGCGAGACCGGTTTGTCCAAGGACGTCTTGCGCAAGTGGGAGCAGCGTTACGGTTTCCCCGAGCCATCGCGGGACGGAAATGGGGAGCGCGTATACCCGGGCGAGCAGATTGATCGCCTGCGTTTGATCAAACGCCTGTTGGACGCGGGAATGCGCCCCGCCCGCGTAGTGAACCAGCCGCCGGAGGTGTTGGCAGACCTGGCGCAACGGCACGCGCCGAGGGCGTCCGCCGGTCGCGGCGGGGATTTCGAGGCGGTCTTCCTCGATCGTTTGCGCCATCACGACACGCCGCTGCTGCGCCAGGGTCTCTACCGGCTGATGTTGCGCGACGGGCTCAGCGGATTCCTCCAGGGTCGGGCGTCCGCGTTGATCGAGAGGGTGGGCGACGCCTGGTCCCGAGGCGAGCTGCAGATCTACGAGGAGCATCTGTTCTCGGATCTGATGCAGGGTTTCCTGACCGGCGTGATCAATGGCCTGAACGACGAGCGCGGGAGCCCGCGGGTGCTCCTCACGACGCTGCCCGGCGAGCCGCATGGGCTGGGCCTGCTGATGGTTGCCGCCGCGGCGGCGCTCGACGGGGCTTACTGTCTGACGCTCGGCACCCAAACGCCGGTATTGGATATCCAAACCGCCGCGCGGGATCGACTGATGGACGTGGTCGCGCTCTCGTTCAGCGGTCTGTATCCGGCCCGGCAGCTGGTATCGGGCTTGGAGGAGCTGCGACGGGACCTACCCGCCGCAACGGAGCTCTGGATCGGCGGCGAGGGTGCGTCGCGCGCGACCCGAATCCCGGACGGGGTGCGAGCGCTGGCCGAGCTGGGAGATGTGACCGGCGCGATTCGCGACTGGCGGCGCGGCCGCACGCCCTAACCGATCCCGCGAGGCATTTCGGCCGACGCGGAGGCGATCGCGGGTCGTGCGAGAGTGATTTGGTACCGGGGACGAGACTCGAACTCGTAAGGTGTCACCACCGGTGGATTTTGAGTCCACTGCGTCTACCAATTCCGCCACCCCGGCAGGGTAGCGAAGTATACCCGCAAGGCCGCCCCGGTGGCACTATCCACTGAACGCGCGCACCCGATCCCGGGCCGGGTTGCTGATGCGCAAGCTTGACCGGGTCATGGCGCTTAGGTCGCCGCGCCGCGTTTAACCGCCCGGAGAGGAATTGCATATGAACGGCACCCTGCGATCGACCTGTCTGACAGCTCTGCTCGGCTTGGTGCCGGCGGTCGCGACCGCCGCGGAGAGCCCGTCGCGCGGCACACTGGAGACGGTGGCGGAGCTCGCGATCAACCCGGGAAACCTCGCGGTGACCGCGGACGGGCGCGTGTTCGCAACCGTGCATCAATTTCGTCGCGCCGATGCCCAGTTGATCGAGGTCACTGGGCCGACCAGCTATAAACCCTGGCCGAGCGCGGAGTGGAACGGGGCCTTCGGCTCGGGTCCGAATGTGCTGAACAGTGTGCTGGGGATCGGGTTGGACGGGCGCGGACGCCTTTGGGTCCTGGACAACGGTCTCGGTGAGCCAGCCCAAACGCCGAAGCTGCTCGGATTCTCGCTGGCGACGGGCGAGTTGGTCTCGCGCTACGATTTCCCCGAGGAAACCGGCCCCAAAGGCAGCTTCCTCAACGATCTGGCGGTCGACAGCGACCGCGGGTTCGTCTATATCGCGGACATCGGCGGCGAGCATGAGCCCGCCCTGATCGTCGTCGATCTCAACCGCGCGACCTCGCGTCGTTTCACCGCCTCCGCGGCGTTGCAGCCGGGGGACGTGGATATCGTCGTCGACGGCCGAACGCTCACCGCCCCGGCGGCGGACGGCGAGCCTCGGCCGGCGCGGATCGGCGTGAATCCGATCACCCTGTCGGCGGATGGGGAGACCCTGTATTTCGGGGCCATGAGCGGCGAGACCTGGTATCGGCTACCCACCCGGCTGTTGCGCGAGGGGGCTGATGACGCCGCGATCGCGGCTGCGATCGAGAAAGAAGGGGCCAAGCCGGTATCCGACGGGGCGTCGACCGACCGCGAGGTCAATCACTACTTCACCGACCTCGGGCGCAACGCGATTACGGTGCTCAACCCTTCGGGGGCGCTCGAGACCCTGGTGCAGGACGAGCTTCTGTCGTGGCCGGACGCACTGAGCTTTGGCGAGCCCGGCTGGCTTTACATCGCGGTCAACCAGCTGCACCTCTCGCCGCGGCTCAACGGGGGCGTCGAGGCCGGCAAGCCGCCGTTCCGAATTCTGCGCGTCTACACCGGCAAGGACGGGATCGCGGGCCGTTGACCGCGGCGGCTCGGCGCGACTTCAGCGCTCCTCGAACCCGGCGAGCCGATACCACTTGCGGGCCTCTTCCGGATTCTTTTCCACGCCGCGGCCCTCCTCGTACATCATCGCGAGGGTGGTTTGCGAGCCGGCGAGCCCGTGCTCGGCCGCCTTGGTGAACCAATGCACCGCCTTTTCCGGATCCTTTTCGGTGCATTCCCCCTCCAGATACATGAAGCCCAACCCGTGTTGCGCGAGTCCGATCCCGGCCTCCGCCGCGGCCTTCATGTACTTGAAGGCGAGCAGTTGGTTATCGTGCATCCCCAGACCGTTCTGGGCCATGATCGCCATGCGGTACTGGGCCTCCGGATCCCCTGCGTCCGCAAGCGGCGAGAGCAGCCCCGCGGCCTGGGAGAATTGCCGCGATTCGAACGCGGCAATGCCGCTGGAGAGCTCCATATCCAAGCCGCTGGTTTCAAAGCCGTCGCTGTCCCGTGTCATTCCGTGCTTCCTCGCTGGTATCGGGTGACGGCGCCATGGCCGTCGTTGTTGACCCAATGATTTAAGGGTCGCGGGCGGCCATTCAAAGTCGCGGCCCGCAACGGGTGCCGATCATCGCGGCGCAAATGGCAGCTCGATGAAGTCGAGCCAGCGTTCCAGCAGCGGCTCGTCGACCGCCGCCACGGCGAGACGCTGGTCGAGTCCGGGCTTTAACGCCGGGGCTACCCCGTTGGCGGTGTAAAGTCGCGAGGGAGCCCCCGCCTCGTCCGTAATCAAGCGGCCCGCGCTGTAGTCCCAGATCTTCTGGCCCCCGTGCAGGTAGAGCTGAAAGCGTCCGGCCGCGAGCCAGCACCATTCCAGTGCCACCGAGCCCAGGTTGCGCTGAGAGCGGAATCCACCCGCGCGAAACAAGGCGGGGACCCGTTGCGGCGGCACTCGCTTGAGGTCGATCATCGCGAGGCAGTCGCCCAACTCCAAGCCACCGGCGAAGGGCTGGATCCGCTCGCCGTCGAGATAGGCACCGCCGCCGCGAGCGGCGTAGAAGCATTCGTCGCGAACCGGGTCCAGCACCGCGCCGAGCACGCACTGGCCGCCCTCGATCAGCGCCAGCGAGATCGAGAATCCAGGGAATCCGCAGGCGTAATTGCTGGTGCCGTCCAAGGGGTCGAGCACCCACACGGAGCCGCCGTTTGCGTCCAGCAGACGTTGCTGATCCGCGGTTTCCATTTCCTCGCCGAGCACCGGCACGCCGGGATAGAGACGCTGCAACGACTCGCCCACCCGCGCCTGCACGGCAATGTCCGCCTCCGTCACCAGGCTCCCGTCGGCCTTGTGCTCCGAGCGGGTGCGGCGGAACCGCGGCATAATCTCGGCCCGAGCGCTCTCGCGCAGCAGCTCGCTAATCGCCTTCAGGTCTGGTCTCATGCGT
Source organism: Chromatiaceae bacterium (assembly GCA_041736365.1). Lineage (GTDB taxonomy): Bacteria > Pseudomonadota > Gammaproteobacteria > Chromatiales > Chromatiaceae > JBGSTR01. The sequence continues at coordinate 9,666 of JBGSTR010000334.1, forward strand.
GTCCTCGTCGGTCGATCCAGTCTCAAGAATGTCACTTGTACCCGCTTCTCGGCTGTCCCTATGATGCGGCCATGCGCCGCAACAACGACCCCTAAGGCACTTCGATTTCAGCCATGGAGCGCCGGATGGTCCGTCGAGTCTCCGCCCGCCTGAACGCGCTCGCACGCGTCGCGGTGCTGGTGCTGCTCCTGGTGGTCTCGTACCGCGTCGGCGAGGGGGTTGCTCCCGGATGGGAAAAACACCCGCAGGGCGGCGCGGTAGCCGAGGCAAGCCCGACGTCCGGCGCCCCCGCGGTGGACGAAAATCCGCTGCTGGCCTACGAACGCTACGAGGCGTTAACACGCGACCTCGACGCCGCGGACGAAGACGCGATCGCCGATTTCCTCGAGCGCTTCGCCGATACGCCGCTTGCGCCGCGACTGCGCAACGCCTATTTGCCGCGCCTAGCCGCCGCTGGACGCTGGTCGGACTATGCGCGGCTCTACCGGCCCGACGACGCTTCCAGTGCCGGCCAGTGCCTGTATCTGCGCGCCCTGCTCGAAACCGGCCAGCGCGACTCGGCGTTTGGCCAGGTGGAGCCGCTGTGGCTTTTTGGGCGCTCCCAGCCCGCGGCTTGCGACCCCGTGCTCGACGCCTGGATCGAGGCGGGCGGGTTGACCGAGGCGCTGATCTGGGAGCGGATTCGCCTGGCGATGGCGGCTGGCTCGTCCCGCTTGGTGGTCTATCTAGGGGGCTTGCTCAGCGATCCCGAGCGCGTCTGGTTGGACCGCTGGTTGGCGCTTGGCCAGGATCCGGCATTCGTGCTCGACCCCGTCTGGCGGACCGCCGCCCACCCGCAGCGCCCGACGATGTTGGCCGACGGCATCTCCAGGCTGGCGCGCAGCTCGGGAGCGGGCGCGGCCGCCGCGCTCGACCAGCTCGAGGACCTACTCGCCGCCGACCCGACCGCATTGAGCACCGCCCGCAATGCGGTCGCTCGCGCACTCAACCGGGTTGGCGACCGGCATGCATTGGACTATTGGGATCGGCTCGAGGCCACGCCCGAGAACCTGGATACGCAGGAAGATCGTTTACGCGCGGCGATCCGCTTTGGCGACTGGGAGCGGGTCGACGCGTGGACCGAGCGCATGCCCGACAGCGAGGCCAAGCGCGACCGCTGGCTCTATTGGCAGGCCCGCGCGCAAGCC
>JBGSTR010000348.1:0-2023 GCA_041736365.1 Chromatiaceae bacterium
CGAGGCCCTGAGCCGCCCGTTGCGCGGGCATGCGGCCTACTACGGCATCCCCGGCAACTCCGCGGCGCTGTCGCGCTTCCGTTATGAAGTGCAACGGTGCTGGCGCAAGTGGCTGAGTCGTCGCTCGCGCAAGGCCGGCCTGACCCGGAAGGCGTGCGCGCGCCTGTTGGCCCGCTACCCCCTGCCGACGTTGCGCGTGGTGCACGCGGTATGATCGCGTCGCGATTGTTCGACCGAGGAGCCGGATGCCTTAACTGGGCACGTCCGGATCTGTGGGAGCCTCGGGTGAGTAATCACCCGCGGCCACCCGGCAGCGTTTCCCGTCCGGACCCGGGATGGCCCGGCATTTTCAAGCACCGTAGGGGCTTGAAAATGGAGCGATCTGAGAGTCGCGCCTCTCGGACCGCGAGCTGATTAAATGCCAGGACGGCATTTAGTCAGCGTTTCCTTTAGGGACACGCCCCTAGTTTGGGACCATCTTGCTCCCTCGAGTCGGGCCAAGTGCTCCGGCGTCAGCGCCCGCCGCATCCTGGCGAATGGCGCACTCAAGCACCGCATCCCACCCGCGGGCCGCAGCAGCCCATCGCCGACAGCTTCGCCACCAAACACGGAACATCATGCCCGGGCAGGCAAAGACCTCGAAGAAAGACTTCCAGCGCCCACCTCGGCTTCGAATTATTCGGCGCCCTGTTGAACCACGCCTACTCGTCGGAATCACGCTGTAGCCGCTGCTTGCCTTTATCGGTCAATCGATAGCGCTGGGTCGGGCTGCCCGGTGAATCGGGTTGGGTGCGCTCGATCCATTCGTTTTCCAGCGCCGGGTTGAGGTAGTTCTCCCGGAACGTGGGGCGGTGTGATAGCCCCCAACCCTGCATCAACCGGTTGCTGCCCATCTCCCCGATGCAGACCACCCGCATCAGGGCTGCTACTTGGTCGATTGCTTGACCGGTGCTCACTGCCTCAAGGATGGCGTCGTGCAGCGCGCTCAACATGAGCTCGATAAACCGGGTAGCGTCTGCCTCGCGGTTGGCCACCGCCAGCGCGCGGTAATAGTCCTCCTGTCGCTCGTGAATCACTGTCTCCGCCGGCAAGTAAGCCAGCAGAGGCTTCCAGGTGCGCAGGATCAGGGTTTGCCACAACTGCCCCATGCGGCCGTTGCCATCGGCAAAGGGGTGTGCAAGTGTGAAGCTCATCGTTGCATAAACCTGTCGGAGGCAAGATGAATCAACCAAAGAAACGCGAGCGAGTGATTGTCTTTGATGTAAATGAAACCCTGCTTGACATCGAAACGCTAAACCCGCTGTTCGCCCGCGTATTTGGCGATGCGCGCGTGATGCGGCAGTGGTTTGCGGAATTGATTCTTTACTCCGAGGCGTTGACCTTGAGCGGCAGCTACACGCCGTTCGGGCAGCTCGCAGTGGCCGTATTCAACATGCTTGCGGAGATCAGGGGCGTCGACCTTGAGGCGAGCAGCATCGAGGAGCTGAAGGAGCGCATGGCCCGCATGCCGGCACACCCTGACGCCGCACCCGCTCTGGCTCCCTTTCTTGCGGGGCAGTTCTCGGTGGACGTGGTGAAGCGGTTCAAACCTTCCGTCGAGGTCTACCGCAGTGTTGAATCGGCGCTCGGCGTCGAAGCAAGCGCCCTGCGAATGGTCGCTGCTCATGCCTGGGACACGCTAGGAGCGACGGCGGCCGGTTGGAAGGCCGCGCTGGTGACCCGTCCGGGAAACGCGGCTTTGCCCGTTGGCGACCAACCCGACATCATCGAGAGAGACTTATTGGCGGTTGCCGAACGAATTATCAGCAGCGATTTTTAATGAGACCTGTCGGGAAGCGGGCGGGAGCCAGGTCGCCCGTCGATCCGATGGGGCAAGAACATCACGCGGATGATTTGGACTGCCGGTCAAGGCCCGGCCTAGGTCGGCTGGGCCGTGGCACCTTCGAGAATAAGACCTGAACGTCGCGCGGCGGCGCCGAGTAGGGAGCGGAGGTGACCAGCAGGTTGGCGCCAGCTTGTACGT
>JBGSTR010000370.1:0-5255 GCA_041736365.1 Chromatiaceae bacterium
GGGCGGGGTCGGCGTCAACCGGATCGAGCGCGGCGACGGCACGGTCGAGGCGCTTGCGCACATCGCCTCGGCCGAGATGCAGCCCGGCGATGTCTTCGTCATCGAGACGCCGGGCGGCGGTGGCTGGGGGCCGGAGGGGAATAAGGAAGGAAACACCGGACCGGGCTGAATGACGCCAACGCACCAGTGAATAGAATTTCGAACGGCGCCCTGGTTTACTCCCGCCCCGGCGTTTTCCATCAGGATCCGATGTAGAGATATATTCTTCTTCACGTCTGATCCCGGACGCTTCCGATCTTGAGGTCACCTCCATGTTGCGTTCACGCCCCCACTCCCTCGCGCTCCGTTGGGTATGGCTACTGATCGCCGTTTCGCTCGCACCGCTGCTTCCGGCGCAGGAGCCGGAGTCACCGACCGAGTCGGCGGAGGAGCCCGACGACCCCATCCTCGATCAGGCCCTCACCCCCTGGACCGGAGATCTGGACGGTATCATGGAGCGCGGCATGCTCCGCGTCGCCGTCCCCTACGGACTGAGCACCTATTTCATGGACGGACCGGACCAGCGGGGCCATACCTACGACAACATCATGGCCTTCGAGCAGTCCGTTAAGAAAAGGCTCGGCAAGGAGGCCGTAAACCTCACCCTGGTGATCCTGCCCACCAACCGCGCCCGGCTGTTGCCGATGCTCACCGAGGGCCGCGCCGACCTGGCCGCAGGCACCATCACGATCACCGAAGATCGCCGTGCACTGGTGGACTTCAGCGACCCCTTCCAGACCGAGATCCGCGAGGTGCTGGTCGTCGGTCCCGCGGCGCCCGAGATCAACACGGCGGAGGACTTGCTCAACTCGGCGGTGTACCTGCGACCCTCTACCAGCTTCTTCGAGCACATCTCCGACCTCAATACCAAGCGCGTCGCGGCCGGCAAGGCACCTTTCCCCGTGGTGGCGGCGGACGAGAACCTCACCGATGACGACCTCATGGAGATGGTCGGCGCGGGGATCATCCCCGCCACGATCGCCGACGAGCCGGTTGCGGAGCTCTTCGCCGAGGTCTTCCCCGACGTCCGCGTCCGCGACGACCTGCTGCTGGCATCCGACCAGCACCTCGCCTGGGCCATGCGCCAGGACAGCCCGAAGCTGAAGTCACTCGTGAACGACTATGTCGCGGAGGCGCGCAAGGGCACCAAGCTCGGGAACATCCTGCTCAACAAGTACCTGAAGAGCGCCGAATGGGCGAAGAACGCACTCGGCGCCGAGGACCGCGAGCGATTCAACGGCATGTCCGAGCTCCTCAAGACCTACGCGGGGAGCTATGACTTCGATTGGCTCATGATCGCCGCCCAGGGCTACCAGGAGTCGAGCCTCGACCAGAGCAAACGCAGCCCCGTCGGTGCCGTCGGCGTGATGCAGGTGATGCCCGCAACCGCGCGGGACCCCAATGTGGGCATCCCGGATATCCACCAGCAGGAACCCAACATCCATGCAGGCGTGAAGTACCTGCGTTTCCTGCGCGACCGTTATTTCAGCGATCCGGCCCTGTCGGACCTCGACCAGACCCTATTCAGCTTTGCGGCCTACAACGCCGGACCGGGCAACGTCGCCAAGGCGCGCAAGCGCGCGGCCAAGCTCGGACTCGATCCCAACGTCTGGCTCGACAACGTGGAGATCGCAGCCGCCAAGGTGGTCAGCCGCGAGCCCGTGGTCTACGTGCGGAACATCTACAAGTACTACGTGGCCTACAAGCTGCTCATCGAAGGCAAGGTCGGGACGGGAGCGGCCGGCTAGCCCGAAATCTCCTCAAAGGATTGAATTAGTGCCGCCTTTGGAGGCATAACGGCTCCCGAGCAACGGCCAGTCGTTTCGTGCGCTTGGGGCCAGCGCACCGCAAAGTCGTACCGGCAAAGTATTCGGCCCACTCGCCACACCGTTGGGGTCTTGAGCGCACACTCGTGAAACACATTCTGGTCTACGCGGACTCGCTGTCCTGGGGGATCGTCCCCAATACGCGCGATCGCCTGTCGTTCGAAAAGCGTTGGCCCGGTGTCCTGGAGATGAAGGTAAACGCGCATCGGCAAAGAGTGCGCGTGATCGAAGACTGCCTCAACGGCCGGCGTACGGTTTGGGACGATCCGTTCAAGGCCGGCCGCAATGGACGAGCGGGGATATCGGAGCGAATCGAAGCGCACTCTCCTTTATCACTGGTGATCTTGCTGCTGGGAACGAATGACTTTCAGTCCATGCATTCGCACAACGCATGGCACTCCGCGCAGGGTATCGCCACTCTGGTGCACGCGATCCGGCATGCGCCCATCGAACCCGGAATGCCGGTGCCGCCTGTTCTGGTGGCAGCTCCCCCGCTCATAAGCACACCGAGAGGCCCCATTGCACCGAAGTTCCTCGGCGGCGACTCAAAGTGCGTTGGATTAGCCGACGCGTACCGCGAGGTTGCGGTTGCCAATGACTGCCACTTCTTCGACTGCAACTCTGTCGTTTCCTCCAGTCGCGTCGACGGCGTACACCTCGATGCGGACCAACATCTGACGTTGGGGGAGAGAATGGCAGAGGTCGTATCATCGGTTCTCTTGGATTCAGACGCCAACTGACGGAGCGTTCCTGCCAGCCTTCGCCAAGGAACCGTCCGTATCTACACCTGATCGTTGTCGCTGGACGTCTTGCTTTTTCTGCATCGACTTTCGGCTGGACTATTCAATGAACAAGACTTTGGTCGCACTGCTCGCACTTCCGTTCACGGGCGCGGTTGGCTGCTCATCTCAACAGCTCTATGGCGCTGGCCAAGGGTGGCACCAAACCGAGTGCTATAAAATCCCTGATCGACAGGAACAAGACCGATGCCTATCCAACGCATCGATGTCCTACGAGCAATACAAGCTCGAGTCAAAGGCGGCGTTGGAGCCAAAGTGATTTTCCATCAAGATGGGTCGAATCACAGGTTCAGGTCGCCGAGGCCCGGATGGTCATCGGGGCGCCGACCCAACGGCCATAGGAACTTGCGCTCCGCGGACTTGATGGGGAGATCGTTGATGCTGGCGTAGCGGCGTTGCATGAAGCCTTGTTCGTCGAATTCCCAGTTCTCGTTGCCGTAGGAACGGAACCATTGGCCGGAATCGTCGTGCCATTCATAGGCGAAACGAACCGCGATGCGATTTTCCGCATAGGCCCACAACTCCTTGATCAGCCGGTAGTCAAGCTCGCGCGTCCATTTTCGGATGAGGAGCTGGCGCACCTCGTCGCGCCCGACCGGAAACTCGGCGCGGTTGCGCCAACGGGTGTCGGGGGTATAGACGAGCACCACACGATCCGGATCGCGCGTGTTCCAGGCGTCTTCGGCCATGCGGACTTTCTGCCGGGCGGAGTCTTCCGTGAACGGCGGAACGGGGGGCTTGGTTTCCATGGGTCACCTTGTACGTGGATCGGAAGATTCGGGGAGTGCGGGCAGGCAGCAGCCCTTGTCCCTCGCCATCGTGCTCATTCGAAGCTCTCATACCGCACGCGGCCTGCCGGGATCGCAAGCTCGCGGGCCGCCGCGGCGGCGGCATCGATCAATGGTCGAGGGCCGCAGACGTAGAACAACGCGCCATCGGGGGCGGCGCGCATGACCGCATGGAGATCGATCCGGGTCCCGCCCGGGGCGCGCGTGAAATAGAGCCGCAACTGAGTGGGAAACTCGACTGCCAGCCGGTCCCGATAGGCCATCTCGGCGGGGGTCCTGCCGCTGTAGTGGAGCTCGAAGGCGTTGCCACGGGCCTTAAGCTCCCGCGCCATGGCCTTTATCGGCGTGATGCCGATGCCGCCGGCGATCAGCACGGTAGGGCGGTCGTCAGCGTGGAGGGGGAACTGATTGGCGGGATGATCGAGAGCGAGTCGGGTCCCGATCTCCCACGCGGCATGGATGGCGGCGGACCCACCGCGTCCGGCCTCCTCGCGCAGTACGGCAATCTCGTAGCTGTCGCGCCCGTGCGGGTGCGTGACCAGCGAATACTGTCGGGTGACCAAGGAGCCGTCCTGCAGTCGGACCGGCACGGAGACATGCGCGCCCGCCGTGACGGGAGGCAGATCGCTCCCGTCGGGCGCCCGGAGCTCATAGGCCCGGATACGAGGTGTCAGCTGGCGCATACCGGTGACGACGAGCTTCAGCGGCCCGCTGCCGATCTCTTCGGTGTTGGTGGCCGTTGGCTCGCGTGCTACGGCCTCCTGCCGCCAACCACCGACAAGCTCCCCGACCTCGCGCTCCGTGAACCGCGGCGTGATGTATTTCGGGCAATTCCAGTCGAAGGCCTCGACCGTGATGATCACGCCACGCTCGACGCGTGCCCGATAGCCGGGCGTCTCGAGACGGGCGATCAGCGCCGGCTCCGTGCCGTCGTCGACCAGTCGCGCCCGCCCCCAGATCTTGAGCCGCCGCTGCCCCGGATAGTCCATCAGGAACAGGCTGACCCGGTCGTCACCTTCGAGATTGCCCACCGAGATGTACTGGCGGTTGCCGGAGAAATCCGCATAGCCGATGGTCCGCGGTCCCAGCACCTTGAGGAAACCGGTCGGCCCGCCGCGATGCTGGACGTAGGGCCAGCCGTTCTCCCCCACGGTGCCCTGGTAAAAGCTGTCTCGTGCGCCAACGAATTCGATTTCATATGGGCTCAGCTCAACCGATTCGGTCTCACCCAGCTCCGCCCCGCGGTAGGCGTCGCGACTGCCCATCCGTGCCTGGGCGGCTTGAACGTTCGGGGTAAAGGCAATCTTGGCGAACGCTCGGGCCATGATGAATCTCCTAGTCTGCCAGGATCAGACGGCAGGCATTGACGCGCCGGATCGGGCGGCGAGCTTCAATTGGACTCTCGGGGTACCGATGCCGACGCTACCCCCCTTCCCTACCAGGTAGGTCAGGATGTTCATACCAACGCGGACAATGGGCGCCATGAGGTTCTCCTCTCTCGCGTGGGGTCGGGTCCGTGGTTGTACGGCTGCTACTTTGCCAAGTTCCACGGAAAGGAAGAAGAGCTGTAGACTGGAATCCACTATTCCACTAATCGGAATACTCGGTGGATCGTTTTCATCTCATGACGGTGTTTGTTGCCGTCGCCGAGGAGGAAAGCTTCGCGGCGGCTGCAAGGCGGCTGCGCACCTCACCACCCGCTGTAACGCGCGCCATTGCCGCTCTCGAGGAGCGGCTGGGCGTGCGGCTCCTTACGCGCACCACGCGTCTGGTGCGGACCACCGATGCCGGTGCCCGCTACC
>JBGSTR010000399.1:0-3749 GCA_041736365.1 Chromatiaceae bacterium
CCGTCGCGCAAGGCCGCAAACGCGGGGTCCTCGGCGATGAAGGCGAGTGGGTCGGCGTAGGGGCGGAGCCGCCGGTAGAGCTCGGCGGGCGGAAAATGCAGATCCTCGATCGCCGCGCCGTAGCCGTTGTAGTTGATGCAGATCCCGAGCTCGCGCAGGCGCTCCAGGTCGGTCGCTCCCAGGCCCAGCGGCTCGGCCGCGCGCAGCGCGGATTCGTCGAAATTGTCGCCGAAGGTGCCTACCACGGCCCAGGCGCGCTGGCTGCCGCCAAGGTAGTCGTCCACCAGCAGGCAGGTGCCCTTGTCCGGCAGGGTCTCGACGTGGACGTCGAGGCTCGGGTGGGAGGGTATGTCGCCGGGAAAATGATGATCGAAGTAGCGCACGCGGGCGCCCGCCGCGAGGATGCGCTCGAGCGAGCCCCGATTCTTGTCCAAAGAAATATCCAGCACGGTGACCGTATCCCCGGCCGCGGCCGTGACCTGGTCGAGCAGGGCGATATCCCGTTTCACACCCGTCACCAGGGTGCTGTCGATGGGCTCCGCGAGGCGTAGCTGCTGTAGTGCGCAGATGCCGTCTGCGTCACCGTTGAATACGTCGTAGTGTGTCATGTGGTCTTTACTTCGGCCGCGGTCGGTGTAACGAGGGCGGTATTATCCGCCACCGCGACCCCGGGTGCCAAAAATGCGAGCCCCGTAAGCGGTCTCGACGTTGCCGGGGATTCGCCGTGCCGTTAGACTTTGGCGTTCGCTGCCCGCCGGCCGCGGGAGTCTGCGCGCTCACCAAACGCGCATCTACCGCCCGAAGTGGCCTTATACGGCGGTTATCGCAGAGCCCCAGCCGTCGTAACCCCAGTTTGAATGTTCAGATCCCGGAGTCCCTCATGGCCCAAGAACGCACCCTCTCCATCATCAAGCCGAACGCGGTCGCCAAGAATGTGATTGGCTCGATCTTGGCCCGGTTCGAGGCCGCGAATCTAACGATCGTCGCGGCGCGCATGCTGCACCTGAGCAAGGAGCAAGCGGCCGCCTTCTACGCCGTCCATCAGGGCAAGCCCTTCTACGACGAGCTGGTGGACTTCATGACCTCCGGTCCCGTCATGGTCCAGGTGCTGGAGGGCGAGAACGCGGTGGCGACGAATCGCGAGGTGATGGGAGCGACCAACCCGGCGAACGCCGAGCCCGGCACCATCCGCGCCGACTTCGCGGATTCGCTGACCGAAAACGCCGTCCACGGCTCGGATGCCGCGGATACCGCAGCGGCCGAGATCGCCTTCTTCTTCCCGGAAGGCGTCTGCCCACGGACCCGCTGATTCAGCATCCATGATCACCGCCGACCCGCGACCGAACCTGCTCGATCTAGGCCTCGCCGAGTGCGAGTCTCTGGCCGTCGCGCTCGGCTCCAAGGCCTTTCACGGACGCAATCTGTTCAAGTGGATCCACAAACACGGCGTCACCGACTACGACGCCATGACGGATCTCTCCAAGGGCCTGCGCACGGCGTTGCGCGAATCCGCGCAGATTCGCATTCCTCGGCTCATTCGCGATCGGCCGAGCCCCGACGGTACGACCAAATGGGTTATGGAGCTCGACGACGGTCAGCGGGTGGAGACGGTGTTCATACCCGGCGACAACCGCACCACCGTGTGCGTCTCCTCGCAGGTTGGCTGCGCATTGGATTGCGCCTTCTGCGCCACGGGCAAGCAGGGATTCAACCGCAACCTGACCGCCGGCGAGATCGTCGCTCAGGTGTGGCACGCCACCCGAGAGCTCGGCGCGGCGCCGAGCAACGTGGTGATGATGGGCATGGGAGAGCCGCTCGCGAACTTCGAGGCCGTGGTCCGGGCCATGGCGATCATGCAGGACGACCTCGCCTACATGCTGTCTAAGTTCCGGGTGACCTTGAGCACCTCCGGAATCGTTCCGAACATCTACCGCTTGCGCGAGGTCAGCGACGTGTCGCTCGCGGTCTCGCTGCACGCACCGGACAACGCCCTGCGAGACGAGCTCGTGCCGATCAACCGCAAGTATCCGCTGGAAGAGCTGCTGCCCGCTTGCAAGGCCTACATCGCCAACGACAAGCGTCGGCGCGTGACTTGGGAATATGTGATGCTCGACGGCATCAACGACAGCCTCCAACAGGCCAAGCAGTTGATTCGCCTGCTGGAGGGTATTCCGTCCAAGATCAACCTGATCCCATTCAACCCGTTCCCGGGCAGCGATTTCCGCACCACGCCCCCGGAACAGGTGGAGGCGTTCCGGCAACGGCTGCTGCGCTCGGGTCTGTTCGCGATGACCCGCAAGACCCGCGGCGACGAGATCGCCGCCGCCTGTGGACAATTGGTGGGGCGGGTCCAGGACCGCTCGCGGCGGGTTGCCCCGCTGATCATGCCGACGGAACGGCCGGTGGTGCGATGAACCGACTCTCGCGCGTGCTTCGCCCCGTGCTCTGTTCCCTGCTGCTTGCGTTGAGCGCATGCGGTGGCGGCGACAAGGTTCGCGAGGGCGACGCCTCGTTCGGGCTGGACGCCCAGGACAGCCCCGGCGACCTCTACGTCGCGATGGCCGCCGAGTACTACCGGCTCGGGCAGATGGACGCGGCCATGCGGCGCGCCCAGCAGGCCATCGAAGAGGATGACAAGAATCCTCGCGCGCACTACATGATCGCGGTCATCTATCAGCAGATCGGCGAGAACGAGCGCGCAGATTCACACTTCAAGCGTGCGCTGGAGCTATCCCCGAACAATCCGGAGGTCCACAATGCCTACGGAACCTTCCACTGCAACCAGCGGCGGTTCGCGGAGGCGGATGCGGAATTCGCGAAGGCGTTGGACAATCCGCTGTACTCCACGCCGTGGCTGGCAATGACCAACGCGGGAACCTGTGCCGCGAGCGCGGGCAACTTGAGCAAGGCGGAGGGGCAGTACCGCAAGGCGCTCGCCGCCAATCCACGTTTCGGACCCGCGTTGTTCCGGATGGCGGAGCTCGAGTATCAACGCGGCGACACCAAGGCGGCCAAGTCCTATATCGATGCCTTTTTCCAATCGTCCGCGGCGACGCCGGGCGCGCTGATCCTGGGGGTCAGGATCGAGCGCAAGCTGGGTAACCGCAACGCGGCGGCGACCTATGAGCAGGTGTTGCGCAAGAGTTTTCCGGACGCACCCGAAATACTTGAGCTTTAGGGAGCCTTACAGATCATGAATCCGATACCCATTGAACGGGTCGACGATCAAAACGTCGTCGACTTCGCGGAGAGCCCGGGCCGGCGGCTGCGATTGCAGCGTCAATCGCGAGGTCTCGAGATCGAGCGCATCGCCACCCAGCTCCATCTGCGTCCAGAGCGCGTGGAGTCATTGGAGCAGGATCGCTACGACGACCTGCCGGGGCCGGTGTTCGTGGCCGGCTATATTCGCAACTACGCGCGCCTACTGGGCATGGACCCCGACCCTTTGGTAGCGGCCTATCGCGGCTCGTCGGCGGGGGCGACGCCGCAGGTGCGGCGCGTCCTGCCTCCAACGGCACGCGAGGCCGGTGGCGGGACGATCTTGGTGCGCCTGATCAGTCTGGCCCTGCTCGCGGGCGTGATCGGCATGTTGGTCTACTGGTGGCAGAACCGGGACGATCTCATGCCGTCGTTCTCCGAGCCGCAAAGCGAGACCGGCACCGCGTCGCCGCGGGTCGGATTCGAGGCCCCGGGCACGGATCTCGGCGAACCCGCCGAGCCCCCGGCCGACTGGTCGAGTACGTGCGCGA
>JBGSTR010000410.1:0-14564 GCA_041736365.1 Chromatiaceae bacterium
TCGTCGCCTTCGGCGCCGCCAAGGCCGCCCAACGAAGCCTGGCGCAGTCCTTGGCGCGCGAGCTCGGACCGGCGGGCATCCATGTGTCCTACGTCGTGATCGATGCCGTGGTCGACATGCCCGCGTCCCGCGCGATGATGCCGGATGCGCCCGATGATCGCTTCGCGCGTCCGGACGACATCGCCGAGAGCGTGTTCTTCCTCGCGCGCCAGCCGCGTTCCGCATGGACCTTCGAGCTCGATTTGAGACCCTTCGGCGAGCCTTGGTAGCTCGGGGGATCGCACCCGCTCCTTTCCCGCTCTGGACACCGAGCGGCCGGCAACACCCGCAAAACGTCCCAATTTGACGCTGCCGTTGCGGCAGGGGCCCGACAATGTCCTGCCGGACGCCTAAGCTCATCCTATAATTATGTTTTTGTTGTATTTTTTAAGTGGCGCGCCGTTTGCTTTAGCTTTGACGACAACGCCCGGTAAAACTTTTGCGGAACGTGGACATTCGACCACAAGGACCGCCGGCAAAGCGCAGATGAACAAGAAAACGGATAAGCCGACCATGGAACAGGACAAGCGAACCCAAACCCGCGTGCAAGTTAATTTCCCCATCAGCGTCACGGCACAGGACAAGGAGCAGGACAAACTGATCACCGCTCGCAGCGAGGATCTCTCCTGGGGTGGCGCACGCTTCATTATCCCCGAACCAACGCTGCAAGTCGGCGACCAGGTGCGAGTCCAGCTGCCCTGGGCGAACGGAAGCTCGATCTCCGCCTACGTGAAGGTGCTGCGCACCGATCCCATCGCCGAGGGTGGCTACATCGTGGCCTCTCGCTTCTCCAGCCTATCCCCACGCAGCGAGCAGCGCCTCGCGCGGTTGCTGGAGATGCTGGTGGCGAAGCAAAGCGAGCCCGGCGTGGACTGTGCACCATTCGCGGAACGCCTCGAGATCCTCTTCAACGACGCCGAGGACATGCAGACGACACTCTCGGAGATCCTCAAGGGCGAGCTGTGGGTGACTTCGTTTCGCCGCTATACCGAGGATCAGACGATCCAGCTCGCGCTCGGCGGAACCAGCGATCTCCCGAGTCTGACCTTGCGTGCTCGAGTGTTTCAACAAAAGGCCTTTAACCAAGGCAAGACCGACTGGGCCGGTCTGTGCTTGATCGGGCTCAAGTTCGAGCACTCACTGCGGGAGCTCGAGGCAGTGGTCGATTATATGATGGACAAGCTGGGAAGCCGCCTGGAGAGCATCGCCGGAAGCCTGGATCTGGCGCTGACGGCCTGATCCGAGTATCGAGCCGGCACCGCGACGGAACGGTGCCGTCGAACCACTGAAACGAGCCGTCGCCTCACGCCGGGGCGACGGCGCACTGGGCGAACGCCGATCGTGCGCTTCCCGTTCGGGCCAGGGATGGCCCGGCATGCTCGAACAACTCACGCGCGCCAAGAGTCGCGCCTCTTGGAACGCGGGCCGATCGAATTCCGGGATTACCTACGATCGGCGTGTCGCTAGATTAGATCCAGTTGATGGACGATCGACTTCAGATCCGGCTCCTCGTCGAGCGCCCCTTCCCAGAAGTGATAGACCCGGGTGCCGGGACCCGAGCCCACGACCAGCTCCGCCACGAAACCCGAGGTGCCCTCCGGGGCCGGGTGCTCGCGCGCCTCGCCGAGCTGCTCGAGCGCCGCCATGAGCTGCGCCATGTGCTCTCCCTTGAGGAGGCCCTGGCGCGGCGTGTGGCTGGCGTAATCGCCCGTGTTGACGACATATTCGCCGGCCGCGCTGACGGAAATTTCCAGCATGAAGTCGTCTTGGCCGACAACCCGATAGCTCAAAGGAAGCAGCGACATGATTTGGTCCTCATCGTTGGCGCGAATCTTCAGGAACGCTGATCAAACCGGCGTTTGATCGGCTCTCGATCCGTCCTTGGTCGGGACGGGAAACGCAATCAATCAGCGTTTCATCTATCCCGCGGACGCTCTGAGCGCGGAGGCTCTGGGTACCTGCGTCTCGGCGTTGGCTCACGAGGCTCGGGCCGGCAGCGCGGAGCCATGCCGCCGCGCTGGCCATTCTAACCGAGCACGCGGAACCACGAAGCGCGACAGATCATCACAACGGATGATCGCGGCGCGCACGGCGGCATAGCCGCGGCAAACCGCGCTCGCGTGTTTCCCGTAGACTTGCAGCAGCGGCCGTCCGGAGCGACTGCCGGGCCGTCCAACCGAGAGGGGGCTCAAACGCCAATGATTCGCTCAATCGTCGTCGTGGGCTGCACAGTGTGGTTGTTGGGCTGCGCGTCCAACGTACCCCAGGCGATCCGAGCGGCGCCGGACAGCTCGGTGCAGGTGCCCGACGTGCAACGGGACGCGGCACGATTCGCCGGCACACGCGTGCGTTGGGGCGGGACCATCATCGGCGTCGCCAACCTAGAGCGGGCGACCGAGATCGAGATCCTCGCCTACCCCCTGGACGACCGCGGCGAGCCGCGGGAAGACGCCGCCGCCGAGGGACGCTTCATCGCCCGCGCGGCTGGATTCCTGGACCCGGCACTCTTCCCCAAGGACCGGCAGTTGACCGTCGCCGGCCGGATCGAGACCGTCGAGACCCGACCGGTGGGCGAGTACCCCTACCGGTTTCCGATCGTCGCGGCCGAGACCCGTTACCTGTGGCCGGAGCCCCCGCCGCCGGTCCCGTTCTATCGCGATCCCTGGTATGACCCCTGGTACGGGCCTTGGTATCGCCCCTGGGGACCTTGGGGGGGACCTTGGTAGGCCCGGCCAAACGCTCAGGCGCCAGCCGACCCGGCGCTCGGGCAGCCGATCAAGGCAGGTCGCTGCGCCGAAACAGCAGATAGCCGCCAAGCGCGCACAGGGTCCCCAGCAGCAGCGGGTAGACCACGGCGTAAACCATGAAACCGACTTCGCCGAAGGCGTCCAGTATGAGATAGGCCGACGGACCGAGGACCACGAGCTGCCGATCGAACAGCATCATCGCGGCGATGCGGAAGACCTGCATCGGATTGGCGAGCGCAATGGCGACCGCCGACTCGGGCGGCAGCTGCTGGCGAATCATGGCGCCCAGCAGGATCAGATCCAAAAAAAGCAATAGGGTCAGCCAGATCACGAATGCGGCGCCCTGGGCCACGTCGGCGTCGCGCGCCACGGTGGAGATCAGCATGCCGATCCCGAGAAAACACCAGGCCAGCGCCACCAGCAGGAGCGTGTAGTAGCCGATCAGCCCCCAGGGAATCTCCGCCCCTCGGTACGCGCCCCACAGCACGCCGGCAAGCATCGCGATCACCACCGGCAGAAAGACCACCGCGAAGCGCCCCAGCAGCTTGCCCCAATACCAGGCCGCGAGCCCGATCGGCAGCGACAACAGGTACTCGAACACGCCGGCCTCTCGGTCGCCGGCAACCGAGCGCACGGTGGTCACCAGGACGAACACCGGCAGGATCGCCATCGACAACTGAATGTAGGTCACCAGGAGGCGCGACAGGCCGGTGAAGCCCATGATCCTGGATTCGGTGACGCCGAACAGAAACAACAGCACCAGGATGCCGCCGAAGACCGCGCTGTAGACCAGGAACCACTTGGCCCGCAACGATTCCAGGATGTCCGTATAGGCGGTCAGGGACAGGTGCTTCACGAGTGAGTAATCTCCCGGCGAATCGCCGATAACTGCTGCCGCCACGGGTGACGGACCAATGTGTACTTGAATGAGAACTCGGCCGGCGGTCGCGCCTAGTGGGTCCGGTGTACGGCACGTCCCGAATGCCGATCCTCGTCCTGCTCGATCTCGAAGATCCGCGCCTTTGCCTGCTCGAACGTCAGGGTCCCCTCGCCGGGGTCGGGTTGTGCGCCGAGGCCGTACTCCATCGGGGTGACTTGATCCGGGACGTAGGACGCCGTGCGGGCGTCGATCCACTCGCCGGTGCGCCAATCGTTGACCCATATCTCGATCGCTTTCATCTCCCGCGACGGGTCTTCGCGCAGCCACACCAACGCGCAGCCAATGTCGTCGAACTGGTGAACACGCGAGTGGCCGTCCGGCTCGCGCACGCGCACCTGGGCGGCGTGATGGCGGTCGGAGAGGACCATGCGACAACGCTCGCAGGCGACCCGATCCCATTTCACCTCCACGGGCCCGTTTCCCGGGTCGCCGCCGCAGGCGACGAGCAAGAGCACCGACAGCAAGGCCACCACACGCACGTCAGGCATAGCTCACCTCTTGGCTCCCGGTCTGCGCCCCCGTCGGCTCGTCGAGCTGGATATGCGCCAACAGCGCCGCGTAGCGCGAGAGCATGCCGAGGAAGCGCAACCGATCCGGACCCGCCACCCAGCCTTCCCAGGTGCGTCCGTCGTCGGTCGAGCTGAAACCCCAGACCTTCACCGCACGCGCGAACGCCTCCTCCGGTCGGGTCAGTGCCACGCGGCAATAGAGTCGGCTGGCGAGATCCACCAGGTCCGCCACCCGGTCGTCCAGCACCACCACGCCGAAGTCCAGCTCGACCACCCGGTTGACCAGGGCCGCCACCTCGTCAAGGCGGTGGCTGGAGATCAGCATCGCGACCCGTTCCTGGCGCTCGGCAAGCAGCTCGAAGAAGATGTGCCTGGCCTCGGGGTCGAGATTGGCCGCCGGCTCGTCCATCACCAGCAGCTCGGTGTCGCGGCCGAGCGCAACGCTGATCAGGAGCTTCTGCTTCTGCCCGCCCGAGAGCTTAACGAACGGCTGGTGCCGGAACCGGGCGACATCGAGGCCCAGGCGATGGGCAACCGACTCCATGTGCTCCACCTTCGCGCCGCAAACCCCCGCGGCAAAACGCAGCAGTTGGCTCACCGGCATCTTCAGCGGCGGCGGCAGCTGCGGCACGAAGCCGATCTTTGACAACACCTCGGCGCGGTGCTCGCGCGGGTCCAGACCGTCGACGCTGACCCGACCCTCACAGCGGTACTCGCCGAGCAGACAGCGAATCAGGGTGGTCTTTCCAGCCCCGTTGGAGCCTACGAGTGCGACCCGATGGCCGCGCTCGATGGTCAGATCCACGCCCTTGAGCACGGTCTGACGGCGGAATCGTTTGGCTACCGCTTCGAATTTGATCAAGTGCCGTGTCCAGTATTGGCCCGTGGAGTTTCAATCTCGGATTGGGTGCGCGGCGCGGTGTCGGCTACACAATGCAAACCCGCCGAATGCGGAAGGGTATGCGACCGGAGTCAACCCAAGGCCTTGTCGAGACCCTTCACCTTAAAGCTCAACGAGCTGGTGGGACAGATGTCCACGCACAGGCCGCAGCGCGTGCAGTCGGCGCCGATATCCGTGTCGACGGCGCGGGCTCGACCGCGGATGGTCACGTCCAGCACATGGGGCACCAGACAGACCTTCCGGCAATCCCCCTCGTGGTGACAGGCCTGCACGTTGTACTGCACCCGCACCGGGGAGAGAAGGCCCACGAGACCGTAGGTCATGCCGATCGGGCAGACATAGCGGCACCAGGCGCGGCGAGACACCAGCAGCTCGAAGAGCAACAGGGCCAGAACCCACAGCAGCGCAATGCCGGGTCCATAGATCAGCGCTCGGCTCAGAATCCCGGTTGGCGACAGGGTCTCGAAGACGGTATAGCCGGTGACCACCGCGAGTAGCGCGAAGATGACGTAGAAGACCGTGCGAACGCCGCGGTGGAACTGGATGTCCTTGACCCAGCCTTTCTTTTCCAGCTTTGGACGCAGCGATTCCGCCCACTCGGCAATCAGGTGATAGGGGCAGACCCAGGAGCAGAAGGTCCGTCCGCCGAGCAACAGCCACAACACGAAGACGGTCGTCGTGCCGATCACCAGATTCAGCACCACATGCTTGTAGGCCAACATGACCTGCAACGCGGAGTTGAGATCCGCCATGTGAAAGCCGACAAAGCGCGAGCCGGTGAGCGCCCCTTCAACCAGTTGAACGTCGAAATAGAAGGAGACGACAAACAGCAGGTTCACGACGATCAGCGTGGCCCAGCGGCGATTGCGCCACTTGTGCCGGCCGGGGGAGCTCGCGTGCTTGTGCTCCACGGCATGCAGCGCCTCGGCCGTGAGCTTGTCCTTGCGCTTGTCGGCGTAGATGGTGCGCACTTGCACCGGAATATCGTCGCGCACCGGCTTGCGTGGCTTGGCGCCGACGAGCTGGCGCAGGGATTCGATGATGTAGCTCACGCGGGCGCCCCCCGGTGTTCGGTGTCGCGATCGAAGTCGACCACGATGGCGGCGGACTCCACCGGACAGATCATCTCGCACACCCCGCAGCCGACACAGCCGTCTTGAACCACCGGGATCATCCCGGCGCCGTCCGCCGTCCGCTCCAAGGCGATGGCGCGGCGCGGCGGGCACTCGTTTCCGACCTGCTTGGCTACGCGGGCGACCTCGCCCGGCTCCGGGGGTTCCTGGGCGGCGCACTCGGCGATCCGAATCTCGATCGGACACTGGCGCACGCACAGATCGCACAGCTCCAAGTCATAGGAATGGTCCGCTACCGGAATTGGATTCCAGCGATCTACGTCTGCATAGCGCAGCTCGCCGCGAAAATCGGCGCCGCGGGCCAGGCCCTTGAATCCCTTGCCCTGCGCGGCTAAGCACGCGTCGGGCCGGGCGACGCGGGCAAACCCCATGCGGGCGTCCGCCGGAAAGTCCAGGTCGTGGGTCAAGGCCCCGGTGGGACAGGCCAGCACGCATTGGAGCCCGTCGCAGGAGAAATCGCAGGCCTGGGCGCGGGCATCGATAAAGGGGACACCGACCCCTACCCCATCGTTGAGGTCGGCCAAATGAATGGCCTCGACCGGACACACCTGAACGCATTGACCGCACTTGATACAGGCCGCCAAGAGCTGGTGCTCGTCGCGGCCTTGCTTGAGTGCCCCGGGCGGGCGCAGGCGCGTGCTCGCCCCGCCGATGATCGGGAGAAGCCCCACCAGCGACAGGCCCACCACGCCCGCGGTCAGTATCGCGGAGCGAATGAATTCTCGCCGCGTCTGGGCCTTGCGGGGTGAAACGATCGGCGCCGATGGTTTGGAATCTGAATCGGTCATGGTGCGATTTCCAACGGGGGCCGGTCAATCCCGCCCAAGAGACTCGCGCAGGGCGTCGTAGGCGTCAAAGGGCTTGGCGGTCGCGGGAACCGATTCCTCTTGCTCATCCTGGTCGGGTCCGAGGGTCGGTGCGGGCCGTTGGGCCCTGGCGAGGTCGGCGTGGACCTCCGCCGTCAACAGCGGCCGCGGGTCGCGCGCCAGGAGCTGCGGGGGACTAAAGGGAGCGAGACGTTCCAGGAAGTCGATGACCTCCAACATGGGCGAACCCTTGAAGAACTGCGCCGGAGGCACGTCCATCCAGATGCGATCCGCGTAGGTATAGAGCTCGTAAGGAGAGTCGCCGATGCCGTCGTCGTTGCGATCAAAGCCCTCGTAATCGTCCCAGTAGTTGCCCTCCCACAGGTTTCGATTGGCGCCCTTGCCGCCCTCGACCACCATTTGGGTGATATTCCCCTTGAAGCGGTTGCCGGTGAATTCGTTGCCCTGCCAGTCGTTCAGCCATCGAATACCGACGCCGTTGTACGCGATCAGATTGTCGCGGATACGGTTGGTGGTGTCCGGCTGATAGGGCGAGACATCCAGAGACAAACCGGTGGCGCAGTAGAGGATGCGGTTGCCGTCGATGGTGACGTCGGAGGTCTCCTTGAACCCGATGCCGATCCCGGTGGAGCCCTCGGCGCGGATGATGGTGTTGTCGCGAATCTCGACCCCGTCGCTGTACATCAGGAAGATCCCCACCGAGTTGTCCTCGTAGTGGTTGTCTTCGACCCGGTTGTACTGGGAGTACATGAAGTGCAACGAGTATCGACCGCCGCGAGCATCATTGCGCGCGATCAGGTTGTCCCTGGAATACCAGACGACTGTATCCCGCGAGCCGCGGATCAGGTTGTCGGTCACCTGATTCTCGAAGCTGTACCAGAGCCGGATCGCGTCGCCCCGCACCCCGAGATCCACCGCCTTCGACGAGATCTGATTGCGCCGAACGATGTTGTTCTTCGACTGCTGCAGGTCGACGCCGAACAGACAGTCCTGGATGCGGTTGTCCTTGATCACATTGAAGTTGCCGCGCACCTGCACCCCGGCGTCCAGGTCGTTGTGCGAATTGCCCGAGGCTTGCAGGGTCAGACCCTTGATCGTGGCCCCGTCGGTATCAATCAGCACCACCGTGCCGCTACCGCCATTGTCGACGGTTACCGCACCGCGTCCGTCGATGGTAATGGGCCTTTCGAGCACCACCGGACCCGAATAGGTGCCGGGCTCGGGTGTAAGCGTCCCGCCGTCCGCAGTGGCGTCCACCAGGGACTGCAAGGGCGGATAGCCAGCGGGGGCGAGCGGCGACAACAGCAGCGTCGCGAGCAGCACGCAACCGCGTGCGACTTCGGCGCCCGAGCCCTTCACTCAACCCTCCCCTTTCAGCTGTTTGCGCCGCAGCAGAGCCGCTACCGCCAGTACCGCCGAGGTCAGAAGCATGAGCCCAAAGCCCCAATCCGGGTAGGAATGGGTGGCGAACTGAGCGACCTTGCCGTCGCCGAACACCGTGGGCATGAACGGCTTGACGGTGAATGCGCCCATGTCGTTAAGGCGATGTCCGTACCACCACAGCCAAGCCGAGTAGTCGATGAGGAAGAACAGCGGCAGGGCCATCGGCACCAGCACCAGGAGCCAGTAGATGGGTCCGCCGGTCTTTCGCGCGCCCCACAGGAGCAACAGCATGGCCGCCAGCACCACCCAAGGCACGACATGCCCGACCGCGGACATGGTCGCGACCATGGGTCGGATCTCGGCGGGATTGTTGAAATACCGGCCGAGACTCTTGCCGTAGTGCCAGGCCATAACCTGGGCGCCGCTGCCGGTCCATGGCTCGGCCTCGGCAGGGCTCCCGCGCTCCTGATCCCGCTGATAGGTCACCCGCAGGCTGTTCAACATCGCCGCTTTTTCCGACTCTGGGGCCGCAGCCTCGCTGTCGGGCGCAGCGGCACCGGTGGGATTGGTCTTGGCCAGCTCCGCCTTGAGCTGCGCGATTAGCGCCTCGCCGGCGGACATCGAATGATTGGCGTCCTCACCCTTCCCGGCCTCCTGGTCCAGGGACGTAACCAGCGCACGCACGAATCCGGTGCTTTGCAGACGCACGCCCTCGGGTCCGTAGTAGGTCATGAACATCCAGGCCAGGATGGCGGCGAAGCCCGTACCCAAGACCACCACCCGAACCCCGGATCGGTTCACTGCGAACCCGATCAGCATCACGCCCAGCATGGCAATCAGGAACGGCGAGAAGGTCTTCTCCAGGACGCCGCCCGCGGCGATCGGATACATGCCGACGTAGTGATTGATGGTGTCCATCTCATGCACGCAGTCCAGTGCCTCGTCTTCCTGGATCTCGGCCTTCTCCACCTTGCGGCAGCCGTTGAAGACGCCGTTCATGTGGAACTGGATCCGCACCCCGTCCGGGAACGCCTCGGGCGGATAGTTGGGTGCGGTGAGCGACACCCACCACACGGGCGTGAAGTAGACGACTGTCAGCAGGCCGACCGCGATCAGGGATAACAGACCGACGACCAGGGTGTGCCGCCCGCACGCTTGCGCATTCATTTTGGATACCACTCAGTAGGGGCTGGGCCGGTGCGGACCGCCCGGGAAGACTCCCGGGCAGAGATTCGAGTTTAGTCGAAGTCCGGATTCTTCCAATCCGCGGAGGGCGCCATCTTGTCGGCCGGGGGCTTGATGCGCGAGGTGTAATCGCACACCGCCACCAGTTGCTGCTCCGTGAACTCGTGCACCTGCTTGACCATGTCCGGGTTGGCGTTCTTGCGCTGTCCGGCCTTGATCTCGCGGAACTGGCGCAGGATGTACTCGTAGTGCTGGCCTTGGAGCTTGGGATAGAACTTTTCCTCGTTGCCCTCGCCAGTCTCGCCGTGGCAACGCACGCAGTTGTCCGCATAGAGCTGCTTGCCGAGCTCGAGGTCCGTTCCCGGCCCCACCCCGTTGTCTGGAGTCATCGGCAGGGTGGCGATATAGGCCACTACGTCGGCCAGTGCCTGGGGGCCGCCGATCTGGCTGGGCAAGGCGAAGGGATACATGGTTGGGTTGTTGCGGTTCAATGCTCGGATGTCCGCCAACTGCTTGATGATCACGCTGTGGTGCTGTCCGGCCAGCTGAGGGAAGGTCCCGTCCTTGCTGCCCCAGCCCTCGGGCAGATGGCAGGCGGAGCAAACCTCATAGACGTCCCGCCCGTTCTCGGGATCACCCGTCAAGTGCAGGGCCTCGTCCTTTTCCCCGCCCTGTTCGTTCCAGGCGAGCACTGGGCTGGCGATCAGGGCGGCGACCACGACGGCGGCCAAGCGGGTCTGAAATATGCACATGATGGATCTCCGGAACAAAATAAGGGCTCGAACACCCGACTACCGAATCGACGAGCGCCCGGTGACGGCGCCCGCGTTGACGGATCATGATAGACCCGCCACGCCGCACGACCTTGACCTTGGTCAAGCTGTAAGTGCCAGAAAAAATAGGCTTTAATTCAACGTTGCAAGCCAATCGGCGATCGCGCGCATCTCCTCCTCGCTGACCAGGTGCATGACCCCCTTCATCGCGGCCGTTTGGCCGTTGTTGCGGGCACCCGATGTGATGTCCTTCATCTGGTTGAAGGCATAGTCGGCATTCTGACCGGCCAGCCTTGGATAGATCGGCAGGATGGGGGTGTTCGCATCTTTGCCGTGACAGGCGACGCAGGTCTTCTTGACGAACAACGTGGCGCCATCCAGCTCCTCGGCGGCGGCGCAGAGTGCGAGCGGGCCGAGTGCAAGGCCCATCAACAATGCGGGCAGGAGTTTGGTGTTCATCGCTACCTCGTGATGATAAGTAAGGATTAAGGCTGATGATTGACCGGTCGGACGACCTGTCCGACCGGAGCCGATGCGTTGCGCACGGGAGGGGTTGCCCCCTCCCGTTCGCCGAGCGCTACTGGGCGGATGCCGACTCGTCCAGCAGGTTCTTGGCGCGCAGACCCAGATCCGCGGCCTTCACCTGGTACTGCCACCACTGGTTGGCCCACAGCATGGCGTTCTGCCAATCCTGAGTGGCGGCAGCCGCCTCGGACTTGGCCTGCGCCTCCTTGGAGAAGCCGAGCTGATCGGTGGCGTCCTCCACTAGGGCAAGCACCGTGGGGTTGGACTTGAAGTCCCTGCTGGTGATGTAGGCCACCACTTGGTCGATGACCGCCTGGGTGTCCAGGTTGGTCTTGACCTGAGTGTTGTAGTCGGCCTCGCTGTAGATCGTACCCTCGACCATCTTGACTTCGGTCGCCTGGTAGCCCTTCGGCTTCACCAGCAGGTAGCCCTGCATCTCCAGGTGCAGCGCCGAGCAGAACTCGGTGCAGTAGTAGGGGAATACACCCTCTTGATCGGCCACGAACGTGGCGCTGGAGGTCTTGCCGGGCTCGACGGAGAGCTGGACATTCTGACCGTGCATGGCGAAGCCGTGGACCTCGTCCTCGGCGCGCTCCAGATTGGTCAGGTGGATGGCGATTGTATCGCCCACCTCCGCCTCGATGATCTCGGGGTTGATGTGCGAGCGAATCAAGGTGCCGTTGACATTGACCGTGCACTTTCCCTCCGCGTCACAGGTTCGCTCGGTCTTTTCCCGACCGGCGCGGGTGGCGAACGGCGACTTCTCGTCGGCGCGGCTGTTCCAGCCGGACTTGTAGCGCACCTCGGGCTTGAGCTTGTCGGCCTTGATCGCAACCACATAGTGGGGCTCGCCGAGCGGTAGCGGCATGTCGTAGAGGAGCTGCATCTTTTCGCCGCTGATATCGATGAGCTGATGGTTCTGAGGATGCAGGGGACCGACCGGGTTGAACCGGTCGATGGCCAGCTTGTTCAGCGCCACCAGATACTTGCCGTCCGGGTGGGTGGTGTCGCCCTCCATGGTCATCAGATGGCCGATGTTGTAGTGGATCGCCAGCTTGTCCAGCACCTTGCCCTCGCAGTAGTCGTACTTGGCGACCATGGAGTCCACGTAGAGCGAGGTGTAGGCGATGCAGGGCTTGGAATCGAACTGGGTATGGAGCGGCCCCAATCCCAAGTTGATCTGATGCTCCAGGGCGTCCGCGATGGCGATGATCGGCAGACCATAGGGGTCTTTGCCTTCGAATTTTCCGTCGGCAATGGCCTTCTGGATCTTCTCGAAGCTGTATACCGACACATGGCTATCGAGCTTGCCCGCGACGATGAGGTACTTGCCGTCGGGGGTGACATCCACGCCGTGGGGGCTCTTTGGCTCCGGGATCAGATAGACCAGACCCTCGGCGACCGATTGCTCCAGCGGGATAAAGTACATGCCGCGCTCTTGCTTGACCTTGCCGGCGTTCACCAGCTCCTCGGCCTTCTTCCAGTTGGTGACGTGCAGGAAGTCGGTGTCCTTGGAGGAGCAACCGGCCTCGAAGGGCGGACGCCCGCGCTCGATGCCACCCACGTAACGCTCGGTGCAGAACGAGTTGGTGAAGCCCCAGCCGTAGCTCGGACCCTTGCCCGCATCGGACAGATCCTGACTGTACGGCGGCAGCTCGATGACAATGGATTTCTCGGGGACGATCCGTCCCTTCTCCTTGTCGAAGCTCCAGTAGGTGAGTCCACCCCGGTATTTGTCGTTGAACTCCTCCAGCGGGACGAAGCCGTCCTCCATCAGGGGCGCGGCGTACTGGGTGGCCTCCATCACGTATTCGGTGTTGGGGGTGACGAAGGCCCCGCCGTGCTCGGACTTGAAGAAGGGGTTGACGACGATCTGCTTGGTCTCGAAATCCTTGAGGTCGATCACCGCAAGGCGCGGGTTCGCCTTGTCGTTGATGAACAGATAACGCCCGTCATAGTCGCCGTCGGTCTCGGAGATCGCCGGATGATGGGTATCGCCGTAGGTGAGGTCCTTGCCGCGGATCCGGCCTTGGGCGAGCACCGCCTTTGATTCGTCGTCGAAGCCGTAGCCCTGCCACGGCTCGGGGGTGAACACGCCGATGTATTTCAGGATTCGCATCGACGGGATGCCGTAGACGATCACTTGGCCCGACTGACCGCCCGAGCTGAACGCCAGGTACTCGTCGCGCCCACCGCTGGGCGTATAGGTCTTGGCGGCCGCCAGGATGTCCTTCTCGGTCAGCCCGCGCGCCGTCATTACGTCCTGCAGAGTGTCCGCAGACCAAGCCGCCGTCGCACCGCCGATCGCGAGCGCGGACCCGACGGCCAGGGACACGACATGCCGTGTCATATGATGCATAGGTTCCACCCTCCAACAAATTTCATAGCTAAGCGATTGCCTCCAGGGATTGGGCGCCGCGATCCTAGCAATACGCAGAGAGGGGGAACTTGATCTGTGTTAAATCGAGCAGGTCTTGTGTGTGATATGCCGCACTCGTCACAAAGACACGCGCTGCCGCCAGGGTGGATTGATCGTCGTCAAGGTGGTATCCAGGACGCCCCGTAAGCTGCTGTTGGAACCCCTGCAAGCGATCTGCCCCATGCCCGAAATACGTCTATCCGCCGACTCGGCCGCACCGCCCGGAGGCTTCAGTCTCTTTGCGCTGGGGTTCCGTCCGTTCTTCCTTGCCGCGGGAATCCTCGCCGTGTTGTCGATCGCGGCTTGGCTGGCGGTGCTGTGGGGGGCACTCACGCCCCAGAGCTACTTCGCGGGAACCACTTGGCACGCCCACGAGATGCTGTTCGGGTACTTCTCGGCGGTCATGGCGGGTTTCCTGCTTACGGCGGCGCGCAACTGGACCGGCATGAGCACGCCCACCGGCGCCGTGCTCGCGGCACTCCTGCTGGTCTGGATCGCGGCGCGTATCGCGCCCTGGCTGCCCTTGCCGGGGGCATTGATCGCGCTGCCGGACATCGCTTTCTTTCCGCTCCTGCTGGTCGGACTCTGGCGCCCCCTGTGGCACGGGTCGAACAAGGCCAATCGCAACTTCATCGCGTTGCTCGTCGGTATGACGGTGGCGGCGGTGCTGGTGCACCTGGACGCGGCCGGGCTGGCGCCGGGTGCTGCCGTGCGCGGTGACCGGCTGATGCTCGATCTCGCCCTGCTCACGCTGCTGATCGTGGCGGGCCGGGTAATGCCGTTCTTCACCGAGCGCGCCGTGGCGGGGTCAAGCCCGGTCGTCCAGCCTTGGGTGGAACGGCTGACCTTCACCCTCGCAACCGCCCTGGCGCTGGCCGATCTCGCCTGGCCGAACGGTGCGCCCGGGAGTGTCCTGGCGATTGCGCTCGCAGCGGTCCAGTTGGCGAGACTCGCGGGCTGGCATGACCACAGGGCATGGAACGAGCCCATGCTCGCGGTCCTTTACGCGGGCTATTGCTGGCTGGTCGGGGGCCTGCTGCTGGACGGGTTGGCGGGTCTGGGTGTGCTGCCGCGTCCGGCCGCGCTGCACGCCCTGACCGCGGGCGCGATCGGAGTCTTAACCCTGGGGATGATGGCGCGAGTGACCCTGGGCCACACCGGGCGCGTGATGCAGGCCTCGCGG
>JBGSTR010000464.1:0-5438 GCA_041736365.1 Chromatiaceae bacterium
CCGCGCCGCTGGCTGAGGTTGGCGGAGCTGCCGCTGCTGGCGTCGGGAAAGCTGGATCGCCGGCGGATTCAGGCCCTATTCACGCCGCACAACGCCGACTGACATTCGGTGGACTACGCGTCGTCGCACCCGCCCTTCGTCAGACTCGGAGCACGGCCTCGCGACGCCATTCGCCGTCGCGGTGCACCAGCGTCTCGGCGTGGCTGCGGTGCCACTCGTCGAGCACCGAGCGCCGTACCGATCTGCCGTCGAGCGTGGCGTCGTGATCCGCGGGACGGTGGGTGTGGCCATGGATCAGCAGCTCGGCGTCGAAGCGCCGCAGATAGCCGGCGACCGTGTCCGCGTTTACATCCATGATCCCTTGCGTCTTCGCGGCGGTGGCGGCACCGCTCTTGCGGCGGTAGTCCTCCGCGACGGCGCGCCGTTTGGCCAGTGACTTGAGCAGGAACAGCCGCGTCACCAGCGGATTGCGAATGCGCCGGCGAAATTTCTGGTAGGCGACGTCATCCGTGCACAGCAGATCACCGTGCATCAGCAGGGTGCGCCGGCCGTCGAAGTGGACCAGAGTCGGATCGGTGAGCAGTGAGCAGCCGGTTTCGCGGCAGAAGCGCTTGCCGAGCAGGAAGTCGCGGTTCCCGCGCATCAGCATGCACTCGGTGCCGGAAGCGGTGAGTCGGCGCAGCGCGGCTCGCACCTCGGGGTAGGGAGGTGTGTCGTCGTCGTCGCCGATCCAGGCGTCGAATAGGTCGCCCAGGATGTAGAGCCGCGCCGCTTGGGGTGCGCGTCCGGCGAGGAACCGGAGCAACAGATCGACCGTCTCCGGACGTTCCGGCGACAGGTGGAGATCGGAGATGAATAGGGTCTCGGGCATCGGGACCCTATGCGACGCGCGTGCGGTCGCGGGCACGAGCATCCAATCGGTGTCGGTCCAAGCGAGCGGCTCGCCCTGATCAACCGTCAGTCGACGATCTCGGCCTTCTCGATGACTACGTCGTCAGTCGGGACGTCCTGATGACCGCGACGGCTTCCGGTGGCGACCCCTTTGATCTTGTCCACCGTGTCGGTGCCCTCGACCACTCGGCCGAATACGCAGTAGCCCCAACCGTCCTGGCCCGGGTAGTCGAGGAATCCGTTGTCCGCGACGTTGATGAAGAACTGGGCGGTTGCGGAATGGGGATCCATGGTACGGGCCATGGCGAGGGTGCCGATGGAGTTTTTAAGGCCGTTATTGGCCTCGTTCTCGACCGGCGGGCGCGTGGGCTTCTGGCTGAAGTCCGGATTCATGCCGCCGCCCTGGATCATGAATCCGCCGATGACGCGGTGGAACAGGGTGCCGTCATAGTGCCCGTCGCGAACGTACTGCTCGAAGTTGGCGCAGGTTTTCGGGGCCTTCTCGGGGTCCAGCTCGATCAGAATATCGCCGTGGTTCGTGGTCAGCTTGATCATGGATACTCCTGAATTAGGATTCTCGGCCCGTCTGTGACGCGCCGACGCAACATCGTGGGGTTTAGCCCGAAGACGCAATGGTACGGGCTTTGACGGGCAGGGAAAAGCGCCGAAAGCGCCGTCAGCGCCTCAAGCGTGTGCGGATTCTCTGACTCCAAACACCTGCTTTTCGCTTCGCGGCCGGCGCGTAAGCCGGTTTTGCCCGCGAAGACGGCAACAATCGCCGGCGGCGGCGTCATCGTCCGGCACCTTTGCTAACATGATCGATCGCAACCCGAAGTCGTACCGGAAGTCACTCCAATGCTGCAAATCTACAACAGCCTGACGCGCAAGAAAGCACCGTTTGAGCCCATCGAGCCCGGGCGGGTTCGGATGTATGTGTGCGGCATGACGGTCTATGACCTGTGCCACCTCGGCCACGCCCGGGTGATGGTGGTGTTCGACGCCGTCTACCGTTATCTGCGTGCGCTCGGGTTCGACGTGACCTATGTGCGAAACATCACCGACATCGACGACAAGATCATTCGTCGCGCCGAGGAAAACGGCGAGTCGGTCGCGGACCTTTCGGCGCGATTCATCGATGCCATGCATGAGGATTCGGACGCGCTGGGCATCCTGCCGCCGACTGAAGAGCCGTGCGCCACGACCCACATGGCCGAGATCCTGGCGATGGTGCAGATCCTGATCGACAAGGGTTTCGCCTATGTGGGCGGCAACGGCGACGTCTACTATTCGGTCGGCGCGTTCGACGGCTACGGCAAACTCTCCGGAAAGGATCCGCAGGACCTGCGCGCCGGTGCTCGGGTAGAGATCGACGAGGCCAAACGCGACCCATTGGACTTTGCGCTCTGGAAGTCAGCCAAACCGGGTGAGCCGGTGTGGGAGTCGCCCTGGGGTCCGGGCCGACCCGGTTGGCATATCGAGTGCTCCGCCATGTCCACCTGCGCCTTGGGCAATCACTTCGATATTCACGGTGGCGGCGCCGATCTTCAGTTTCCCCACCACGAGAACGAGATCGCCCAATCCGAGGCCGCGACCGGCGAGCCGTTCGTGAATCTGTGGATGCACAACGGCTTCGTGCGCGTGAACGAGGAAAAGATGTCCAAATCGCTGGGCAACTTCTTCACCGTGCGCGAGATCCTCCGCGAGTACCGGCCGGAGGAGGTGCGCTATTTCATCCTCACCAGCCACTATCGCAGCCCGCTCAATTACGACGACGAGCATCTGCAGAATGCCCGCGGCGCGCTGACCCGAATCTACACCGCGCTGCGCGGCCTGCCGGAGGCCGAGCCCGCCGGTGGCGAGGTCTACGTGGAGCGCTTCCACGCCGCGATGGACGACGACTTCAACACGCCAGAGGCGCTCGCCGTGCTGTTCGATCTGGTGCGCGAGATCAATCGGGTTCGACTCGAGGACGAGCGCGCCGCCGCCGGTCTAGGGGCGGAGCTGCGGCGTCTGGGTGGGATTCTGGGCATCGTGCAGGGCGACGCGGAGCAGTTCCTGCGCGGCGCGAGCGGCGGCGAGGGCCTGAGCGACGCCGAGATCGACGACCTGATCCTGCGGCGGAGCGAGGCGCGCAAGTCAAAGGATTGGGCCGAGGCCGATCGCATTCGCGATCAGCTCCAGGCCGGTGGCGTGGTATTGGAGGACGCGGCGGGGAAGACCACCTGGCGGCGCGCCTGATGGTTTGACCGCGGGTCGGTCAGCCCGCGGTGCGGATACCCGCCGCGTGCAGCTCGGCGGCCTGGAGCGTGTTTTCCAGCAGGCTGGCGATGGTCATGGGTCCGACGCCCCCGGGGACCGGCGTGATCCAAGAAGCGCGCTCGGCACAGGCCGCAAAATCCACGTCGCCGACCAGCTTGCCGTCCTCGGTGCGGTTGATGCCGACGTCGATCACGATAGCCCCTTCCTTGATCCAGTCGCCCGGCACGAAGCGCGGCCGCCCGAGTGCGGCGACCAGCACGTCGGCGCCGCGGGCCTTGTCCGCCAAATCCTTGGTGCGGCTGTGACACACGGTGATGGTGCAGCGCGCGGCGAGCAGCTCCAGGGCCATCGGCCTGCCGACGATGTTCGATTGGCCGATGATGACCGCGTCCAGCCCTTCGAGCTTGCGTCCGGTGCGCTCCAGCATGGTCATCACCCCCTTCGGCGTGCAGGAGCGCAGCACCGGCATGCGCAGCACCAGGCGTCCGACGTTGTAGGGATGAAAGCCGTCCACGTCCTTGGTCGGCAGGATGCGCTCGATCACCGCCTCCTCGTCGATGTGATCGGGCAGCGGCAACTGGACCAGGATGCCGTCGATGTGCTCGTCCGCGTTCAGGCGGTCGATCAGCGCCAACAGCTCCGCCTGTTCGACCGTCGCCGCCAGGGCGTGCTGCACCGAGTGAAAGCCCACCTCCTCGCACGCCTTGCGCTTGTTGCGCACATAGACCTGCGACGCCGGGTTTTCGCCGACCAGGACCACGGCCAGACCGGGTGGCCGGCCACCCGCCGCCCGAACGGCGTCGATGCGCGACTTGATGGTGGCGCGAATGTCCGCCGCGATGGCCTTGCCGTCGAGTATCCGTGCGCTCATGTCGTCCTGCCGTGCGTGGAAATCGAGGCCGCATCATAGCCAGGGGTGGGGGTGGATGGAAACTTGCGCCGGCCGGAAGGATGCGCGCCGATTCAGTCCACGACCATACACTGCTCGCGCTATCGAGGCCGCCGGTGGCGGGAAATCTCCTATCCTTAGGCGGGACGAGCCGCCGTCCATCGGCAGAGCGGCCGCGGAGTTCCCAACGAGGCGGCAGGAGGGGAAGGATGGTCGAGATCAAGCACAAAGAGACCGGCGAGGTGCTCCACGTCGACGATGGCGAGTCCTTGGCGGGCGCGGACCTCAACCACCTGGATCTCGCGGGCGCCGACCTGCGCGGCATGGATCTGCGCGGGGCCAACTTCCAGGGGGCGAATCTGAGCGGCGCGGATATTCGCGGCACCGACGTCGAGGGGGTGAACTTTCGCGCGGCGGTGCTGCGCGGCGCGGATTTCAGCGGCGCCGATCTCAATGGTGCCACCTTCGGCGATGGCGTGCAGAGCAACGCCGCGGTGCTGTGCCAGTGCCTGTTGCGCGATGCCCGGATCACCTCCTGCGACATGCCCTATGTGGATCTGCGCGAGGCGGACCTCTCCGGCTCCTCTCTGGCGCGGACGGACCTGCATGCCGCGCGCCTGGTCAATGCCCGGCTGGTCGGGACGGTGGTGGGCTCGGCGCTGATGCTGGAGGCGGATCTGCGCGGCGCGGATCTCACCGGGGCCTATCTGTGCAACGTGCGACTCAACGGGGCGAACCTGTCGGACGCGACGCTCGACGGGGCGATGCTCGGCGGCGAGGACTGTATCCCGGCGACCATGAGCCGGGTGGTCATGATCCGCACCCGATTGGTCGGCGCCTCACTATGCGGTGTCTCGCTGCTGCGCGCGGATCTCTCGGGTGCGAACCTTACCGACGCGGACCTCAGCGAATCGGATCTGACCGGGTCCAACCTGCGCAAGGCGAATCTCACCCGCACCAATCTCCAGGACGTGGACCTCACGACCACCACGCTGACCCTGGCCAATCTCTCCGCGGCGCGCAACGTCAAGCTGAAATACCCTAAGCGCGATGCGCGCTGAGCGGTTGCGTGCTCGCCGTCTAGCGAACGCCCGGCGCGGCCTCGTAGCGGTAGAGAAACCATGTATGGAGCGGCCGCGCGCAAGGCGGTGACGTCGCCTCGCTCAGCGCCGAGCCGGCACAATCGTAGAGGGTACGTTTCACTTGTACCTCGAAGCCCGGCAGGCGCGGGGCCGCGCCGCGCTCGCTGAACAGCCAGAATGGGCCGCGGATGGTGTCGGGCTCGATGCGCGGGGCGATGTGCCCGCGCAGATACTCCGAGGGCCGCGAGAGTCCCGGCCATTGGCTGGTGTCGAGGTCGCGGCGGTAGAAGCGCAACATCGCCGCGTGCTGGTAGCGG
>JBGSTR010000571.1:0-14301 GCA_041736365.1 Chromatiaceae bacterium
TTCGTCGGCTACGCTCTGGCGCGCGGCGCCGCAACCATCGAGGAGCTGCCGCCGGACGCCCAGACCGTCCAGTTCGCCGAAACGCTCTTGTCCGGCGCGATCGGCGGGGCCTCGGCCCGGGTGATGGTGGCCTCCGTCACCGAGGAAGAGACCCTCGGCGTGGAAGAGGTGCTCAACATCCTCGATGAGGCGTCCCAGATCCGCGCCTACAGCCGGGACCTGGAAATCAAATCCCGGGCACTCGAGGAAGCGACGGCGGAGCTGCGCTCGGCGAACCTGCGGCTCCAGGAGCTGGACCGGCTCAAGGACGACTTCATGTCCTCCGTGACCCACGAGCTGCGCACCCCACTGGCCTCGATCCGTGCGTTCTCGGAGATCCTTTTCGACGATCCGGAGATCGATCTCGCCGAGCGCAAACGCTTTCTCGGGATCCTCGTCAGCGAAACCGAGCGGCTGTCTCGGTTGGTCAACCAGGTGCTCGATCTCGCCAAGATCGAATCCGGGCACGCGGACTGGCGGATCGAGTCGGTCGACCTGCACGGGGTGATCGAACAGGCGGTCGCGGCCACCGAGCAATTGATCCACGACCAGGGGATCGAAGTGGTCCGCGACCTCTTTCCAGGGCCGAGCTTGGTCCGCGCGGATCGAGACCGGCTGGTGCAAGTGCTGGTCAACCTGATCTCCAACGCCGCCAAATTCGCCCCTGCCGGCGATGGCCGAATCGAGGTCCGGCTGCAGGCTGTTGGCGACTGGTGGCAGGTGCAGGTGATCGACAACGGCCCCGGGATCCCCGCCCCGGAGCTGGAGCTGGTGTTCGAGAAATTCCGCCAATCCACGAGCGGGGGTCAGAAACCGGTCGGGACCGGGCTCGGCCTTCCGATCAGCCGCCAGATCATTGAGAACTTCGGCGGACGCATCTGGGCGGAAAAGAGCCGCGAAAAAGGTGCTAACCTCTGTTTCGAGCTTCCGCGGGTTGGAGCGGACGAGGTCGCGGGCCAGGTCGGCCCGCCGCATCGTCCCGCAGAGCAGGACCTCGCGAAGCACCCGGCGACCGCGGCAAGGCCACCCTCGCGCGATTCGCGGGATGCTCCGGCGCCGGCTCCATCGACCTTGAAAAGAACCGTCTCTTGACGAAGTCACCACCATGAGCAAACGCGTGCTGATCGTCGACGATGAACCCAACATCGTCATCTCGCTCGAATTCCTCCTCAAACGCGAGGGGTATCAGGTCAATGTCTCACGCGACGGACTGGAGGGACTGGCGGCAATCAAGGCGAAACGTCCGGACCTCGTAGTGCTGGACGTGATGATGCCCAAGCTCGATGGGTTCGCGGTGCTCGAGGCCGTTCGCGCCGACCCGGAGATCGCGGGCACACGGGTGCTGATGTTGACCGCAAAGAGTCGCGAGGCAGAGCAGAAAAAGGGGCTCGGGCTCGGCGCCGACGCCTACATGCCGAAACCCTTCTCGACCCACGAGCTGGTGGCCAAGGTGAAGGAGCTGTTGGCCCTCGAACCCTGATCGCGGAAGGCGAGACCACGGAGCAACCCATGAGCGATTCCGATACGCGGGCCGATGCCGCCGGCGGGCTGCTGTCGAGTAGCCCGACGGACGGACCGGATCAGGCCCCGCTGCGCTCGCTGGCACGCCGCCGGCCCCTGATCGTCACGCCGGCAGCCACCCTGCGCGAGACCCTGTACCGCATCAGCCAGGATCAGGAGGACGCGGCGGTCATCGTCGACGATGAGAGCGCTCTCCCGCTGGGGTTGATAACCCTGCGTGAGCTTCTGCACGTAGTTACCTTCGAGCATGGCGACCTGGACGACCCGGTCGCCGCACACATGATCGGCGCACCCCTGACCATCGCGGCCGACGCCCCGACACACCGGGCCAAGGTGTTGATGGCCAAGAAGGGCGCCCATCATCTGCTCTTGACCGAGCGCGACGGACGGCTGTTCGGATTGGTGGGACAGGCGGATCTGTTGGGGCTGCGTGCCGGCGGCGCCGAAGTGCTTATCGAGCTGATCGCAAACGCCCGCGATGTCGATGCCATGGCTATTGCCGCCGACCGCGTGCGCCGTCGCGGCGCGGAGCTTTTTCATGCCGGCATGGGCGTCGAGTCCCTGTGCCAATGGATGTCGGGGCTCAACGACCTCATCGCCATGCGGGTCATCGAGCTGATCGAGGACGAGTTTGACCTGCCGGCCGTACCCTGGTGCTGGGTGGCCTTCGGCTCGGAGGGCCGCCTGGAGCAAACCTTCGCGACCGATCAGGACAACGGGTTGATTTTCGTACCGCCGCAGGCGGATGCCAGCGACGAGGTCCGCCAGGAATTTCTCGCCTTCGCGCAGGCGGTAAACCAGGCACTGCACCACTGTGGCTTCGAGCGTTGCCGCGGCAACATCATGGCCGGCAATCCGCAGTGGTGCCTCAGCGCCGACGAATGGCAATCCCTGTTCACCGACTGGCTGCGTGTCCCCGAGCCGGAAGCACTGTTGCACGGAACCATCTTTTTCGATTTCCGACCCCTCTACGGCACCTTCGATCTGGTGGACCGGCTGAGGGTCTGGCTGCTCGATCAGACGCCGAGGCATCCTCGTTTTCTACGCGCGTTGGCCGAGCTGGCGCTGGGCGTATCGCCTCCGCTCGGCTGGGCGGGGCAATTCACCTACGAGCGGAATCTGGACTTCCCGCACACCATCGACCTCAAGCTCAACGGCACCCGGCTGTTTGTCGACGCCGCACGGGTTTGGGGGCTCCAGCATGCCGTTTGGTCGACCAATACCGTCGACCGGCTGCGTGTCGCCGGGGCGCTCCAGCAGCGACCGCTCGGCGACACGGCGGCCGAGATCGAGTCGCTGCAGGTCATCCAGCGTTTCCGCATCCACCAGCAACTACAGAGCGGCGACCCGGACGCCGCCAATCGAGTGGATCCGAGCGACCTCAACGAGCTGCACCGGTTGATGCTGAAAGAGGCGTTCAAACAGGCGAAAAAGCTCCAACTTCGTCTCAGACAGGAATACGCGTTGTAGGCGCCCTCGCGCCGAGGCGGGCTGTCGCGCCACCCTGCAACCACCGGCCGAGAATGCCGAGCAGGCTCGCACTGGAGTACGATCGCGGCAACGACATCGACAATGGGCGTCCGCGGGTGCCGCCTTCCCGCCATCGACCGATCCGGAAACCACACCGATGACCTCGCGCCTCAAGAAAATCCCCGGGATACAACGGGTTCGTGCCTGGACCATGGATCTGCTGCGCTCGCTCTACAGTGGCGGAAGCATCCGGATCTATGCCGTCGACAACCACTCCCTGATCCCTACGCAAGCGCGAATTCCGTGCGTGGTCCGGCGAGTGACGGACGCACACGAGCAAGGCCACCTGACGTTGATGCGCCGACTCTATCCCCGGAGTCCGGAGCACATCACCGGGCTACTCACCTGGGGCGGGAGCTGTTATCTCGCGTCTTCGGAAGGAACCGCCGTAGGGTTCGGCTGGCTAAACAAAGAGGAGCACACGCTCGATGGCCTCGGTTGGCATGAAGAGCTCTCGCCCGGGACGGAGCTGATCCATTCCTGCGGCGTCGACCCGGCCTTTCGCGGCCAGGGGGTGTACCCCGCCCTGCTCACCGCGATGGTGCAGGAACGGCTGGAGAACGGCGTGCGCGAGGTCTTGGCCGAGGTCGACGCGCGCAACACCAAGTCGATTCGCGGCTTGGATAAGGTTGGCTTCCGGCCGGTCCGCACGATCGTTTGGCGGCGTGTTCTGGGTCGCCCGCACGCGCATGAGCGATCCATGCAGAACCCGGGCGCCCGGTCCCGCGCCGTGCCGGCGACCGTCTCGGCGGAGCGGCTTGACTCCGATTGATCTGCCGAAGCCGCTTACGTCGTTACGTGTTGCCGCGGACCCCACATCATCGTCCGTTAGAGGCGATAATCGCCGCTGTCTTTTGACTACCCATCCGGAGATTCCGACCGTCATGCGCTCCAGCAAACCAATCGTCGCTGTGCTCGCCGCGGCCCTGAGCATCGCCCCCGTCGCCGCGGACGAAATAACGGACCAGCTGGACGTGGCCCGCAGGGCCTACGACGCGGGCGAGCTTCGAAGTGCCGTCGAGACGCTGAACTTCGCCGTCGCAAAGATCCAGGAGCAAATCGCGGCACGGTTGCTGACGCTGCTGCCGGAGCCGATGGAGGGCTGGGAGGCAGACCCGGCCCAGTCCGAATCGACGGGCATGGCGTCCATGCTCACTGGAACGACGCTGAGCCGCCGCTATTTCCGAGCCGACGGCGCCGAGGTCACCCTGCGGATGATGGCGGACTCGCCGATGCTGCCGATGCTCAGCATGTTCCTGTCGACACCGTTTCTGATGCAGGCCGACAAGGGCACGAAGATGTATTCGCTGAAAGGCCAGCGCGGAATGATCAAGCATGCGCCGGAAAGCCAGGACTACGAAATCACGCTGATGATGGGCAACCGAATTCTGATTCAGGCCCAAGGCTCCGGCCTCGCGGACGAGGGGTCGGTGGTCCAGTACCTGGAGATGCTGGATCTCGAAACGATCGAGAAGGCGCTCAGCAGTTGAGCCCGCGAGACGCGATCTTCCTAGGCGTGCTCGATCGGGAAGGCCAGCACCTCGTCGATGTGGCGCGCGACGATGGCGATCATCAGTAGACGGTCCAGACCGAGCGCAACCCCGGCACACTCCGGGAACCCGGCTGCCAACGCGGCCAGAAATCGCTCGTCGATGGGCGGCACAACCTGGCCCCGGCGACGGCGGGTCGCCAGGTCCGACTCGAAACGCCGCCGTTGCTCCGCGGCGTCCCCCAGCTCCTGAAAGCCGTTCGCCAGCTCCATGCCGTCGATGTAGAGCTCGAAGCGCTCCGCCACCGGGGGGTCGTCGTCCCGCACCCGGGCCAGCGCGGCCTGGCTCGCCGGATAGTCGTAGATCAGGGTCATCGCGTTGCGGCCGAGCCCGGATTCGAGCCGATGAGTCAACAGTAGATCGAGCCAACCGTCGCGCTCGAGGTCCAACGCGTTCGCGTCGCCGATGGCCGCCGCCCTCGCCGCTTCGCGCAGCGACTCGATGCCCGCGGTGAACGGATCTATCCCCAGACGGGAACGGAAGAGATCCCGGTAGGCGATGCGCTCCAACTCAAGCTCCGGTTGATCGAGCGCGGCCCGCACCAGTGTCGCGACCTCTTCCATCAGACGCGCATATCCCCAACCGGGTCGATACCACTCGAGGAGCGTGAACTCGGGGTGATGAAATCGCCCGCGCTCGCCATCCCGAAACACCTTACAGACCTGGAAAATGGGACCGGACCCGGCGGCCAGAAGCCGCTTCATCGGCAGCTCGGGAGAGGTCTGCAGGTATAACTCGGCGTCGCCCCCGGGACCGCTGAAGCGCGTGCGAAGGCTTTCGAGCGCCGGATCGGTGGCCGCGGCGCGCGACGCGAGCGGTGTCTCCACCTCTAGCACGCCTTGCTCGGCGAAAAACGATCGGATCCGAGCGAGCAGATCGGCACGAGCGCGCAGGGCGTCGCGGCCCGCACGCGGCCGCCAATCGAGTGCATCGGCCCCACCCGAGTCGCACAAGTCCTGATCCACCGAGCGCATCCGCTTATCCTCAGAGCGAGAGATCAGGACTCCTTTGCGCGAGAAACATATTCGCCGGTGCGGGTGTCGACCTTAATCAGCTCGCCGGTCTGAACGAACAGCGGGACGCGCACCACCGCACCGGTCTCGAGTGTAGCTGGTTTACCGCCGCCGCCGGAGGTGTCGCCCTTCACGCCGGGATCCGTCTCGGTAATCTCCAGGGCGACGAAGTTCGGGGGCTCAACCGACAAGGGGACCCCGTTCCACAGGGTAACCTTGCACAGATCCTCCTCCTTGATCCACTTTGCCGCCTCGCCGACCGTGGTGGCGTCGGCCGTCATCTGCTCGTAGCTGGCAGGGTCCATGAAATGCCATTCCTCACCGTCGTTGTAGAGATACTGCATATCGGTATCATGGACGTCGGCCGCCTCGACCGTATCACCCGACTTGAAGGTTTTCTCGACCACCCGCCCGGTCTTGAGGTTGCGAACGCGAACCCGGTTGAACGCCTGTCCCTTTCCCGGTTTCACGAACTCGTTCTCGAGAATCGCATAGGGATCCCCGTCAAGCATGATCTTGAGCCCACCTTTGAACTCGTTGGTGCTGTAGTTTGCCATGTCATCCTCGTTGCCTATGGAGCTAAACCGGACAATGGTAACGCGAAGCATCGAGCCGTGTCAGAGTGCACCGTGGCAGCGGGAGCTGGCGCGGGCCTATACGACGCCCGAGGCGTTGCTCGAGTCACTGGGGCTAACCGCGGAGGAGGTTCCGGACCTGGATCGGGGTCGCCACCCGTTCGGCTTGCTGGTGCCGCGCGGGTTCGCCGCACTGATGCGCCCCGGGGACGCGGCGGATCCGCTCCTGCTGCAGGTGCTTCCGCTCGGGGCGGAGTGCAGTCGGGTTGCGGGCTATTCGGCCGATCCGGTCGGCGACGTGGCCGCCCTGCGCGTCCCCGGGCTACTGCAGAAATACGACGGCCGGGCGCTGTTGCTGGCATCCGGGGCCTGCGCGATCCACTGCCGCTACTGCTTCAGACGGCATTTTCCCGGCTCCGGCGTAGGGACCTTCTCGGCGCGCACGGAGGGGGCGATCGCCGCCATCGCCCGCGACCCGGACATTCACGAAGTGATTCTCAGCGGTGGGGATCCGCTGATGCTCGATGACTCGGCATTCACGGATCTCCTGACGCGGCTCGATCGCGTCCCGCACCTACAGCGGCTTCGCATCCATACGCGCCTGCCCATCGTGTTGCCGGCCCGGGTCACCCCGGAGCTGTGCTCCCGGTTGGCGGCGCTGCGCACCACTGTCTCGATCGTGATCCACGCCAATCATCCCGACGAGCTCGGCCCCGAGGTCCAACGCGCACTCAAGCAATTGCGGGCGGCGCCCGTGGTGCTGCTCAACCAAAGCGTGCTCCTGCGCCGCGTCAACGACCGGGTGGAAACACTGTGTCGACTCAGCGAGCGCCTATTCGACTGCGGCGTGCTTCCCTACTATCTCCACCAGCTCGATCCGGTAAACGGGGCGGCTCATTTCGAGGTATCGGACAGCACGGCGCTGAGCATCATGGAGGCCATGAGGGCTACGCTTCCGGGCTATCTGGTCCCCCGTCTGGTCCGGGACAGCCCGGGAGCGGCCTACAAGCACAGCATCGATCCGGCGCCGGAAGTCCGCCCGAACGTCGGCTCGCGAGTTGGCCGCTAATCCAATGCCATACCGGGGCCTAAGCGGCTCGCGGTTCGGCGATTCGAGCTAGAAACCGATGAAAATTTGATCGCTCCTCATCGCCAGCTAGCGGAACCCGATCATCGATGGCCGGAATCGAAACGCAACCAGTCGGCGTTTCCCTAACCGACCGCGAATACGGATAATCGACCCAGCACCATTCGCACTCCGCGCCGATCAGCATGCCCCCACAGACAGCGCCACCGACGATTCTCGTGATGACCGCGCAGGCCGGTGAAGCGGAGCGTCTTATTTCGACGTTGCGCCAGGGCGGGCTGGCGGCCCAGGGCAAGCACCTCGCACCCGCCGCGATCGACGAAGCCCCACTGGAGCGCGGCTCCAGTGACCTTATTATTTTTTGCAGCTACGACGCCGGCGTCTCGCTCGATCGGGTCCTGCGCCAACAGCGGGCGTTGCAGGAAGATGTTCCACTGATCGTGATCGCGGATCACGACAGCGATCGCTCGGAGATGATTCAGGCCTTGCGCGCGGGTGCTCGCGACGTGATCGAGCGCGACGATACGGAGCATCTGCGGTTCGTGGTCGCACGTGAGCTCGGCGACCTGCGACAGCGACGCGGCGCACGACGTTTGATGCAACGTTTGCAGCAGTACGAGGAGCGGCAGCGCGCGCTCACCGAAGCGACCAGCGACCCAATCGCCTTCGTCCAGGAGGGCATCCATGTCTTCGCCAACCCGGCTTACCTCGCGCTGTTCGGCTATTCGAGCCTAGATGACCTGCAAGCGGCACCGTTCTTGGACCTGATCGGGTCGGCGCAGCGCCGCGACGTGCGGGATCTACTGCGCACCGCGGGAATCGCGGCGGGAGCGGACAGCGCCAGTCTCAACGTCACCTGCGCGCGCGCGGACGCGACCCGGTTCGAGGCCTCGTT
The DNA here is from genome assembly GCA_041736365.1 of Chromatiaceae bacterium. GTDB lineage: Bacteria > Pseudomonadota > Gammaproteobacteria > Chromatiales > Chromatiaceae > JBGSTR01. Next base: position 8,211 of record JBGSTR010000571.1, read on the forward strand.
GCTCGCGACCCGATCCGAGATGGACGGCGAGCCCTGCCTGCGAATCTCGGTGCGCCCAGCGGCCGCTCCAGTCGCGGCCGACGAGTCCATCGGGACGACGGACAAGATGGCACACCTACCGGGCCTCAATGCGCTGATGCGCGAGCTACGTGATCGCATCGGCGAGGATCGCGTCGCCAGAAAGCCGTTCGCGATGTTCTTCATTCGGCCCAAAGGCGCTGCGAGCCTGCTTGCAAATCTCGGCCTGTGGCGGGGACTGTCGACCCTGGCCGCCTTCGGCGCAACCTTGTCCGGAATGATCGAAGACCGCGGCTTCCTGGCGCAGGTCAGTGACGAGGGATTTGGCCTCATCGTCGATGGACTCGACGAGCCGGGCGCCGAGACGCTTACCAAGAGCATTCGAGCCCAAGCGCGAATGCCGCTTCCGGGAAAGCCGAAGACGACCGAGGATCCCCAGTGCGATGTAGGTTATATCGTCCTGTCGGGACGCACCCCGGATCCGGTGGATGCACTCGACGCCGCGTTCCGCAAGGCGACGCAGGGGAGCATTTCGCCCGACCGCCAAGCCACGGGAATGCAGAAGCCGACGTCGCTGGCGTCACGCAACAAGCAGGTCGCCGAGGACGGTGATGAAGCAATGGCGACACGCATTGAGGAGGCAATCGCGCGCGATCGATTGATGCTGGTATACCAGCCGATCGTGAGCCTCTTGGGGGACAACCAAGAGAACTACAGCGTCCTCGTCCGGCTGCTGGACGAGCACGAGAGTCTGCTCGAGGCCAAGGATTTCATCGGCCCGTCGATTCGCCTGGGTCTGATCGAGCGCATCGACAAATGGGCGATTCGCCAAGCCATTCGGATCATTGGGGACAAGCGCCGTGCGGGGCACAACCTAAGCTTCTTCATCAACCTGGCCGAGGACACCTTCCGCAACCCCGGCGTCATCATTTGGATCTGCGACTGCCTGCGCGAGTTCGACGTTCGCGGCAATTGGCTGACGTTTCTGTTTCAGGAGGAGTTGGTGCTCGGCAATCTGGCGAGCTTGAGCAAGCTTGTCGAGGGGCTGAAGAAGATCAAATGCCGCGTCGCGGTGAACCGGTTCGGCGGCTCGAACCGGCCCGAGATGCTGTTGCAGGGACTGCCGCTGGATTACGTCCTGCTGCTGCCGGAGTTTGCTCAGGGACTCGCAGACGACAAGGACAAACAGCGCCGACTGCTGCTGCACACCAACCTGGCACGGGAGTTCAACGTCAAGAGCGTGGTCACCGGCGTCGAAGATGCCCGCGCGTTGACCATCCTTTGGACCGCCGGGGTGGACTACGTCCAGGGAAACTTCCTGCAGCGCCCGTCGCCGACACTCGAGCTCCAGTCCTGACCCCGCGGCGACTCGCGCCGGCGAGCGCGCGCGGAAGTTCCCGCAACGCCGATGGCCTTGGGGCCGGTGATCAGGTGCCGTTTGCAACCCCGTGGGGTACGTGACCGGTTGCGACATGCAGCCGCGCCGCGTCGCAGTGCACCTCTTGGTCGTCGAAGAAGATGTCCGCGTCGAAGGCTTCGAGGAAACGGCCCTTGCCGAGCCCGCCGAGAAAAAGTGCCTCGTCGATGCGAATATCCCACGCCCTCAAGGTACGCACGACGCGCTCGTGTGAAGGTGCCCCGCGAGACGTCACCAATGCCGTTCGCAGCGGCGAGTCATGGGCCGGGAATAGAGTCTGCAGCTGATGGAGAGCGACCAGTAGTCCCTTGAAGGGCCCGCGCGGCAGGGGCTCGTAGGCCGCGGCGGATTCCCGGGCATTGAACACCTCAAGCCCCTCGTTGCGATAGAGCCTTTCGGCCTCGTCGGAGAACAGCACCGCGTCTCCGTCGAAGGCGATTCTTACCTGTCGATCCTCATCGCCGGCGTTGGCCGAGACCGCCGGCAACAGCGTCGCCGCAGCACAGCCCGCGTTCAAGGCCAGCCGAACGTCGGTCGGGTCGGCGGAGAGAAACAGATGCGCACCAAAGGCGGCGACGTATTTGTACGGGCTCTCGCCGCCCGTGAAGGCGGCGCGACTGATATCCAATCCGTAGTGCCGAGCGGAAGTGAGCACTCGCAGCCCGGTGTCCGAGCTGTTTCTGGAGAGCAGGATGACGTCCACCCGACCCCGGTCACCTAGAACGGCGTTCAGGTTCATCAGCTTCTGCACCAGCGGGAACGCCACACCGGGCTCCAGGAGATCGTTCTCGTGCTCGACCTGGTACTCGCGATAGGCATCGACGCCTTCGGACTCGTAGACCTGGTGAGAGTCGCTTAAGTCGAACAGCGCACGCGAGGAGATGGCAACGATCAGTCGCACGGCCTGGGCGGAAGCAAGTTGGATCGGCGGTCTGGGGGGAGCACCGTCCTGCGTATCGGCGCCGGCCGGCGCGACCGGAACCGAGGCGACGCCATCGCCCGTCGCGCCCGAGGTCGTGGAATCGACGCGGCTTACCAGGGCATGAATGAGTTCATGAACGACATGGGCCGGCTGATGTTGCGATTCATCACCGACATGTCGTCCCGCATGGTCGCGGTGGTCAAGGTCATATTCTGCATCGCCCGATCCATGGTCTCCATGCTGGTCAGCATGGGCTCCAGGGCACTCACGTCGCGGGAAATCGAATCGACGCTCACGGCCATGGTGCGCACGTTCGCGGTCATCTGGCCGAGGTTGTCGGACATGGATTGCATGTTGCTGGCGAGCACGGTCATGTTCGAATCGACACTGATCGCGAGGTAGTGGACGTCTTTGGCCAGGCTGAATACCAGGTAAAAGCCGTAGGCCGCGAGGATAATGAACGCGAACAACGATGGATAGACGATCAGCTCCCAGCGCTTCGCGCTGGTCTCGAAGGCCTGCGACAGGCGATCGATGGCGAACGCATTGAGCTGTGAGTCGGTTACGTCGCCGTGGCTGGAGCCCGAGGTCGTCAACCCGGTGCTCGACGCCGAAGCACCGAAGTTATCGTTGTCGGCCATTATCGATGTGCGCTGGTTTCATGGGCTTGAAACAATAGTTTGGATTAGCTTAACAGAAATACTGGGTCGAACAAGGCGAGCTTATAGTCCGGGCGCGCGAGCGTGTAGGACGCCAAAATTTCCCGCCACGAGGACGGCGACAGCCGACGCCGAGCTAGCTCACCAGATTCGGGTACAGCGCAGCGGCAAGCGCCAGGAACTCGCGCGCCGCCTTGCCGCGCGACTCGAGCTCGAAGACGGCCAACCCCTCGCTGAACGAGCGGCGAAAAACAGTACGCTGCGATAGACGTGGCTTGATAAAGCGGATTCCCGGTAGAGAGACCAGCGCGGCAGCAGCCTCGTTGGTCTCGCGAACCGCGTGGTGGGTGTCGCCGCGATTGATGAACCCGATGATTTCAGGCGGCTTTTCGCGCTCCACCGAGGACACCAGATGGATGTACCGTTGCGTTGACCAGATGTCGGCCTGAGACGGCGGCACCGGAACGATGACGCGATCGCACAACGACAAAGCGAGCCGCATGCTCTCCATGTCGGAGGTACCGACGTCGATCAATGTCTCGTCGGCGGCCCGCAGACCCTCGGCCGTCAGCGATCGCTTATCGGCGACTCGCAAGGGAGGGTCGAACCGCTCCTCCGTTCGCACGTCGACGACGTCGGTCAAGGTGGCTTGCGGATCGACATCGACGATTTTGACCTTCACGTCGGCCATCGCCAGCCAGACCCCCAAATTAAAGGTGACCGTACTCTTCCCCGATCCACCCTTCAGACTGCCAACGATCGTTATCATCTTGCCATTCCGACTCAAGAACCTTGACCCGCGGGGTGCGAACGCGATTTACGCGGCCGCCCAAGCGGAGCGCCGGAAATCCGGTCGCACCGCCGGGCTCGCCGTCTGCTCGGGGTCTGTGGTAGGGCGAGAAACCGCGTGAGCCAAGTCCCCGCCGCAACCTTACCGACCGGACTGTGGTTGCTCCCCCGCTTGCGGCATCGTCACCCGGGTGTAACCCGCCGGCACGACGAACAGGCTGTCGGGCTGAGTCCCAACCCGAACATCCTTCAGCTCGCTGACGACGCCGCCCGGCAATTCGGCACGAACCGCAAGCTTCAACTCGGGGTCGTACCACTGAAAGGATTCAACGGGCTGCTGGTTCGGCACCTGAACGGTCGCCTGCCACTTCTCGACCTGACGACCATCGATTGTTTCCGTCCCAAGCAGCTTTAGCTCCATCGTTTGGCCATTCGGCGCGACGCTCTTCAGTGGCAATCCGCGCTCGACATCAAGCCACTGAGCCCCGGTCAGCGTCTCTCCCTGCTCGGTCGCGCTCATCTCCCACTTAATCGCCGCGCGACCACCCACGTCTTCCTCGCCAACACGCCGGCAGGTCAGTCCCGGTATCCCGGCGCACGGGTCCGCCTCGGCCGAAGGCGTCTTCTGCACCGCGGCCCCTTCCGAGCCAGGTGCCGCGCTGCGCTCGAGATAGCTCTTTTGGTCGGGAAAAAGGACCCAGTCGACATGGCGCTCTTGGTCGCTGATGCGCACGATTTCGCGCCCGTCCTGCGACATTTCCATCCGTGTCTTGCCGTCTCCGACATACATCTTTCCGGAAGTCGTTTGTCCGTCGGGTCCACGTTGCACCATCTCCGCCGAAAACTGAGCCCCGGCATCATCGGCCCCCGCGCTCGCGAATCCGACGCAGAGGGCGGAAGCGAACAAAACCAATCCGAGCTGTCTGGTCATAGTGTCCTCTCACTCATCGCGCTTTTTTGTATACAAGCGGCTTCGCCGCATCCCCCGCGGCAGCAACCGCGCGGCAGATGGAACCGAGCCCACCTCACTGGTGCAGCGGTGGGCTCGGCTCGAACCCGTAGACCTCTCTCGGCGGGAGATCTTCCTCGGAAATGCCCCCGTAGCGCGGCGTGTCTCCATCCGACTGGGGACGCCAGCCCGATCCGCGGCCCGAGCGGTCCGACTCCGATTCGTCCAGGGGACGATAGGTGTACTCACCGTACATACGGGGTGTCCGGTATCCCCGTCCCGGCTCCGGGTCACCCCGAAAGCGGTATCCCGGGTAGGCCGCCCCAGGCTCGTCCGCTGCTCCCGGGTACGCGGGTCGGTAACGATGATCGGGTAGCTCTCGGCCGTAACGGTCGCCACTCCCCCAACCCGGGTCCGCCGACCACTCGGGTCTCCAACGATCACTCGCCGATCCCCTCCCGTTGGCGCGCCCCGTCGACGGCTGCCCATAAACGGAATCCCCCGTCGGCTCTTGATACCAACCGGTGTCACCCGGGCCGTCGTATCGCGGTCGGTAGCGCAGGCTCGAATCCGTATTCCGGGTCTTCCTCCAGTCCGTGGAAGGCCCTGTCTGCCACCCCGCCGGCGAATGCTCCGAAAATATCGACGGATCACGACCCGTCTCGTAGGGTCCCGAGCAAACGGATGTTGAGAATATCGAGAGGGCTGCAAGCAGGCATGGCGACTTCATCGATTCTGAGTATGACCCGTGCCTCTCACGCGCCCTCCAGCAACGCAGGCGTCGCTCACAAGCCCACCGACTCGCGGTGCTGGGACACGATCCCTTGAGGCAATCCGGCGCATGCGGCACTAACGATCATCAGAGTCGATTTCGTCGTCAATCTTGAGCCGGATCCCTCGTCGCGGGGCCTTCTTCTGTACCGGCTGCGCCTCGGGACGCGCCGACGCCGACTTGGTAGCCTTCGCCGTCTTGGTTGTCTGCTTACTCGCGACGGGCGACGTACGAGCAGCACTGGAAGACTTCGTCGCAATCGTGGACTTCGCGGCAGTCGACTTGCGCGGCCCGACCGCCTTGCGCGGCATGTCGGAAGCGACAGGTTTACGGCGTGTTTCCGCTACCCCCGCGCCGGCAGTCGGCGCAACGTTCGATTGGGGTGGCTGCGGCTCCGCTTGCGACCGCATCGGACTCGTTCCCCGCACCGCGGAGGGCGGGGCCGCAGGATCGTTGCCGTTTCCTGCCGATCGTGGAGGTTCGGCGACCGGCGTCCGCTGCGTCGTCGATGCCCCTTGCGATCTGCTCGTCCTTGCCAAAGACCGCATCTCCATGCCCAAAGGCA
>JBGSTR010000626.1:0-3880 GCA_041736365.1 Chromatiaceae bacterium
GGCGCCGAGGTCACCGAGCAGGCCACGGGTGGCTCGGCGGGCAACGGCGAGGGCACCGCGAACGCGGCGGACCGGACCCTCACCGGCACCCAGAAATGGGTGCTCGCCATCACCGCCTTCGCCTTCGGACTCATGATCTTCTCGGTCATCCCCTGGGCCAGCCTCCTCGGCGGCACCACCGGACCGGCGGACTATTACGTCGCCCACACGGTCGCGGGGGTCGAGCCCTTCTGGTTCGAGCTCGACTGGTGGTTCCCCCAACTGGCGATGCTGTTCCTGATCGCCTCGGTGGTGGTGGGTCTGGTGGCGCGCATGGACGAGCGCGAGATCGTGCGGCTCATCTCCGCGGGTGCCTCCGACATGATGGGGCCAGCCATGGTCATCCTGCTCGCGGGGGGTATCTCGGTGATCATGACCAACACCCAGACCCTCGGCACCATCCTGCATGCGATGGAGCAGCTCATCACCGGGGCCTCTGCGGCGGCGTTCGCCGTTGCCGCGATGGTGGTGAACATCCCGCTGGCCTTCCTGATCCCCTCGAGCTCCGGTCACGCGGCCCTGGCGATGCCCTTGCTCTCGCCGATGGCCGACTTCGCCGGCGTGGGCCGCCCGCTCACCATCACCGCCTGGATCCTCGGTCACGGCCTGACGCTGCTGGTCTCGCCGACCAATGTCGTCGTGATGGGGGGTCTCGCGATTGCCGGTGTCGGCTACGACAAGTACCTGCGGTTCATCTGGCCGCTGCTGCTCGCCCTCTTTGTGGTCTCGGTCGGATCCCTTGCGATCGCCGCCGGCCTCGCCTAATAGTGCCCATGGGTGACCGGCAGTCGAGTCCCGCAAGCGGTCGACCGGGAGACCCGGGTCCCAATTCCCGACGGGACCCCGAGGCAAGTCGCGCGGAGCAGCGCACCCTCTGGCTTTCGATCTACGGTGTCCTGGCGATCGCCGCGGGAAGTATCCTCTGGGGCCTGATCATCGGGTCCGATGTGGTGATCCTGAACGGCATCTTCTCGCTCTTCAGCCTGATCGGCACCGGGCTGAGTCTGCTGGTCGCGCGGTTGGTGGCCAAGCCGGAGGACCGGCGCTTCCCCTACGGCTACTCGCACCTCGAGCCCTTGGTCCATAGCGTCAACGGGCTGATGATCCTTGTCATGTGCGTCTACGCGTTCCTAAACGGGATCGACGGCATCCGTGCCGGGGGTAATCCGGTCGATCCCGCCGGCATCATCTGGTTCAGCGTGGTCAGCGGGGTCTTTAGCCTGGGTCTCGGGCTGCACGAGCTATCGGTTGGCCGCCGGCTCAACTCCCTGTTGATCCGAAACGACGGCAAGGCGTGGCTGATGGACGCACTGTTCAGCCTGGCCACCTTCACGGGGTTTGCGGTGTTGCCCTTCTTGCCGGAGCCCTATCGTGACCTCTGGGCGCTCTACGCCGATCCGGCGATGGTCTCGATACTGGCCCTGCTCCTGCTGCCGGTTCCGATCGGAATCCTCAACAGCAGCCTGCGCGAGGTGCTGGTGATGGCCGATCGCGACGAGGCGCTGGTGGCGCGCGTCGAGGAGGTCTTGACCCGGCTGCAGGCCGAGCACGACATCCCGCGTACGGTGCATCACATCGCCCGCTCGGGGCGTACCCTGTTCGTCGAGGTCGACCTGGTGGTCGGACCGAATTTCAAGCTCCAGACGGTGGCCGAGCAGGATACTTTGCGGCAGCGCATCCGGGAGGCAATCGGTCTACCACTCGACGAGGCTTGGCTGTCGGTGGCGGTGACCGCGGACCCGCGCTGGGTATGATCCGCGGGACCCGCGTGCGCCCCAATCGGCGGGTTCCGCCGTCACCTCAGCCTGCCTTCCGGCGTCTGGACCCATCCACGGCGGTCTTCGACCCGGCCGCTGGCGAGACGACGCCGGGTTGCTCCTTGAGCACCTGATGAATGATCCGCCGCAGCTCCTGGATCGCCGCGGGATGATCGATTCCGCCATGCCCGGTGGGCACCACCAGCTCGGATTCGGCCGCCGGAAGGTGGGCGCTGCGGTAGGGGACCACGCCGTCGGAGCTTGAAGCCAGGTCGCCGCGTCCGCGATCCCCGAGGATCGTATGGCTGGGTACCGTGGGCGCAGTCGAATCCAGCACCCGCAGAAACCCGGAATTCGGCGACAGGCCATGGATGCTGGTCGGCAGCCGGTCCACCGCGACGCCGGCGAGCTGGTCCATGGCGTGGGACAGCTCGTTGAGCAGGGTATCGGGCAGGCGGATCAGTCGGATGCCCCAGGAGCCCAAACCGCTCGTGGCCAGGCGGCTGCCGCGATGGGGCGTGAACATGAATACGACTCGGGCGACGTCCTGCCGCGGCTCGAAGATCAAGGAGCGGCGCACGCGATTGGTCTCCGGAAGCGATGCAACGCCGGGCAAGTGGGTCTCGGCCTCCTGGGCGGTGACCCGGGACACCTGCGCCCGCGAGAGGATGCCGCCCATGCTGTGACCGATCAGGATCATCGGCTTGGTGACGCCGTGTGCCTTCACCGCATCGTCCAACGCCTCCCTGAGCTGAAGCGCCGAGAGCGGCACCGGCTGACCGGTCGGGTAGTAGAAGAACCAGAACTGGCAACGTGCGCGGATTTCGGGATCCGCCATCAGATCCACGACCAGTGCCTCCCAGATGCGGGGCGTCGACAACAGGCCATGTACCAGGACCACCGGGGTTTTGTCCGGATCGAAGGGCTCCAGGAAGATGATGCGAGGGTCGCCGGTGAAGTGGCCGGGACGCAGCAGGTTGGCCAGCTCCGAACCGAAACGGCGGCCAATCGCGCTGGTTGCGCTCAACGGCGCCTCCAGGTCCATCGCCACCGGCAGGTCGCCATGGGCTGTGCGAATCGTCCCGACCTCGCGTGGATCGACCAGCGCGGCGTCGCAGCAATCGGTTGGCGGGACCTTGGGCAGCGCCACCAGGGTCAGAGGCAGGCGATAGCCGGTTCTTGGCGCATTGGGGTCACGCGGGGCGGCAAGGCGTCCGACCGCCGGCAGTCCCAGACCGAAGCGGTGGAGATCCGGGTTGTTCACGCGTGGTTTCAGCACCGGGTCGACCGCGGCGAAGCGAGTGGACGACTGCACGCCCTGCGCAGGGGCGTCGAGCGTGGATAAACCGGGTCGGGCGGCCGCTTCGAGCAGGTCCGGTAGGTTTGCCGCGATCAGGCGTCGATACTCCGCCTCGACCCGCGCCCGGTCGCGCGCGCTGCTTTGGGGCGCCGCCAGCACGCGGATAGCCTCGTCCAAACGCGGGCCGAGTGGTTGTCCATACCCGGGCGGCGGGAGCGACTGGCAGCCCGTCAAGGCCAGGCTTCCAAGCAACAGGAATAGGAGGAGATCGACCCGGCGGGCGGGACGCCCTCGCCCTGGATACGGTAAAATCGCGGCGCCGCTCATCAAGACCCCGGGTCGTCACTGTGAATTTCATCTTGGAAGGGTGCCAATTGAGCTACGATCGCGTCCGCAATTCAACCAGCGAGGATTTCGTATTGAATCCGTCAGTCGCACCCGTTCGGCAGCAAACGAGGACTCGATCCGTCGGTTTCGCGTTGTGGAGCGCGGCCGTGATTGCTGTCGCCGCGACCCTCCAAGGTTGTCAACCCGCCGACGAAACCGATAAGGCCCCCGCGCCGATCCGGCCGGTGCGGGTAGTAACCGTCGAGGAGCGTCCGGGCGGAGAGACCGTCAAGCTGACCGGCAACGTTCAGGCGCGAGACGACGTGAGCCTCGCCTTTCGGGTCGGCGGGCAATTGATCGAGCGCACCGTCAACGTGGGCGATCAAGTCCGCGCCGGACAAGTGGTAGCGCGCCTCGATGCCCAAACCGAGCGCAACGCGGTCGACGCCGCACGCGC
>JBGSTR010000627.1:0-6442 GCA_041736365.1 Chromatiaceae bacterium
CGGCTCGCCACGGGGCGGCGCGGGAGCCAGATCGCCGAGGACATGGGCGTTGCGGTGAAGACCGTGGACACCTACCGGCGCCGCATCATGCATAAGCTCGGGCTGCGTAGCCAGAGCGAGCTGATTCGCTACGCCCTGGCCTTGGGCAGCTCCGCGGGGGAAGGGTCGGCGGCGAAGTAGCGACCTCACCCGATCGGGACACGCTAGAGCATGTCGGGAACCTCGCTCGCGACCGCCGTGCGGCCGCTATGGCGCCTCCTCGAGGCCCGTGGAATCGATCCCGGGCTTCTGTTTCGAGAGGTGGGACTCGACACCACGCTGATGGATGAGTCCAGGGGACGCTTCCCGCTGAACCATACGCTGGCCGCCTGGACGCGGGCCGCCGAGCTGATTCCGGATCCATGCTTCGGGCTAGAGGCGGCCAAACATTGGCATCCCGGCGACTTTCATGCCTTGGGGTGCGCCTTCGGGGCCAGCAGCACCCTCCACTCGGCGCTGCGGAGGCTGTGCCGATACGTCACGGTCCTCCACGACGCCATTGACCTCGAGGTCAACGAGCGGGGGGAAGAAGTTGAGCTTGCCGGGGTCGGGAAGTTCTATAAGGAACGAATGGTGGTGGCCGCGGCGGATGCCGTGTGGGCCATCATCATGGACATTTGCCGCATCAACTATCCCGGCGTCCTCGACCCCATCCGTGTTTCTCTTACGCGTCCGGAACCCGCCTGCGCCTCGGCCTTTCTGGAGTTCTACCGTTGCCCCGTGAGCTTCGGTGCCGCGGTTCCCGGGCTCGTCTTCCCGCGTTCTGTTCTCGATCGGCCTTTGACGGCTCGCAATCGCGAGATCGCGCGCAACAACGACTTGGTGTTGAGTGCGTTTCTGGCGACCCTGCGTCAGGACGACCTGCTGTCGCGCGTTAAGGTTGCGCTGATCGAGGAGCTCCCATCCGGGAAACCGACCGACGATAGCGTCGCCTCCGCCCTGTTCATGAGCGCCCGGACCCTGCAACGCCGGCTTGCGGCGGAAGGCACCAGCTTTTCGCAGCTTCTCGAGGTGGTCAGGCGCGAGCTTGCGGAGGGTTACATCGCCGACGCGTCGCTTCCGATCAGCGAGATCGGCTTCCTGCTCGGGTTCTCCGAGGTTTCCGGATTCTCCCGGGCGTTCAAGCGCTGGACCGGTGCCTCGCCCACCGCCTATCGCGGCCGGTCCGGGTAGAGGAAGCTACCGCCCTCGCATCCCCCGACCCTGGCCCCTTTGACCGCTCGCGCAAGTATGGCTCCGCTGGACAAGCGATTGGCGCAGCAGGGCAAGCGCCGCGAGCACCCCGCCGGCTAAAGTCTCACCATTGCGAATCGGGTTCGAGGCCGCTCCCGCCCGCCGCGACCGGCACACCCAGCGCCACGCATCAGCTTGCGGCTGATTGGCGTCCAACCTAGACCCGACTGCGATCCGATGACGACCTTTTCAAGCGGAGAAGGAAGGAAGCCGCCCAAGCTGCCCCCCTGGTTCATCGAGACGTTCCGGGTCATGCGACACGTGGATCAAAGTCTGAGGCATCTCGATGAAGTCCTGCTGGGCGCCGAGGTTCTGGAGGGGCTGGACCCGCGGCTGCGGTCACGGATCCAAGACGTTCGCGCCGAGCTATGGGCGGCTCATGCCGGTCTGACGCGCATGGATGTGGAGGCGGCGGCGATCCTGACACAGATCACCGACCCGAAGGCGGCGATCTAGGTGGATGCTGATCCAATGCCTTCCCGGCATTTTGTCAGCTCGCGGTACGAGAGGTGCGACTCTCGGACCAATCGGATTTCTTGTCGCTTAGGGCGTTAGAAAACGCCGGGCTATTCGTGGTCCGGACAAGGGAGCCTTCCCGAGGCCACACAGGTTCCAGCCGAGCTCGAGTCAGAGGAAGTTTGAGGTGTCCGAGCAACCCACTCAAGAGTGTCCCCACACGGACGAGGTCGAGTTTTGGCGGCGCTTTATCGCTTGGTGGGAAGCCAAGGAAGGAAAACCCGCCACGGCGCGGATGCGCGACGCCCTTGCCTACGCGCTCGAGCGCCGCGACAAAGCCGCAGAGGATTCCGCGTCCGAGCCGACCATTCCCGCGCCGAATACTCGGCCCCGCTATCGCCGCCGACGTCACTGATCGGCGCCGGGGCGAGTCGGGACCGGAATCTAGGCCTTAATGAACGACATGAACTCAGCGCGTGTGCGCGGATCTTCTTCGAAGGCGCCGCGCATGGCGCTCGAGACCGTGGTGCTGCGCTGCTTCTGCACGCCGCGCATCATCATGCAGGTATGGCTGGCCTCCATGACCACGGCGACGCCGTGCGCGCCGAGGTGCTCCATCAGGGCATCGGCCACCTGATTGGTCAGCCGCTCCTGAACCTGAAGACGGCGAGCGAAGACATCCACCACGCGAGCGATCTTCGACAGACCCACCACCCGACCGTGCGGCAGGTAGCCGACATGGGCGTGCCCGAAGAAGGGCAGCATGTGATGCTCGCACATGGAGTAGAACTCGATGTCGCGCACCACGACCATCTCCTTGACGTCTTCCTCGAAGACCGCCTTCTTGATGATCTCCTCGGCGGACATATGGTAGCCGCTGGTCAAGAAGTCCATCGCCTTGGCGACCCGCAGCGGCGTTCGGCGCAGCCCCTCGCGATTCGGATCCTCACCGATCTCGGTGAGCATGGAGCGCACCAGGTGCTCTTTTGTCGGGTCGTAGACTTCTTCCTCGGATTCGGCCTCGAAGCTCGCGGCGTAATGGGCGAGCACCGGAGACAGCTTGCGTGTGTCGGACATGGCTTTATTTAGTCGTTTGCGGATAGCTGGACGAAATTAGGCGGTTGTACGTGGAAAGACCGGCCTTTCGGTGTCGGGTGGTAGGTGGGGGTCGTCGCAAAAAATGGAACGGCGATCCGCATCCAAGCGTATGCAGCGGCACGTCCGCACGCCGTTCCTGGAAATAAGGGGCGGTTCTCGTTACCATTTCTACGCCTCAAGCGCGCACGAAAACCGCGCCCGCGCGCCAGCCCCATGCAAAAACGGACGAATCCTCTTGCTACCGAGGCGAATCAATTCCACCCGAGTCGGGTTTACCGAGGACCCCGGGGGTCGGGCCGTTTGATCTTTCCGCTTGACCCACCGGGCGTGCCCCGCGTCCCGCGCGACGACCTCGCGAGCATTCGCCGGGGATCCACCCGGAGCCGCAGGTGCGCTCGCCGAGCCCCATCCATTCCAAACTCCAGGAGCGCAAACCATGTGCGGTTTTTGCGGCGAGATCCGATTCGATGACCGCGAGCTAGACCTCGGGGCGCTCGCCGCCATGAGCGCCTCGCTGCTGCCCCGCGGTCCCGACGGGCACGGCCTATGGCAGCAGGGCCGGATGGCACTGGCCCATAGGCGCTTGTCGATCATCGATCTCAGCACCCACGCCGGGCAGCCGATGATCGACAGCGAGCTTGGCCTCTCGCTCGCCTTCAACGGCTGCATCTACAACTACCGGGAGCTGCGCTCACAGCTCGAGTCGAAGGGGTATCGTTTTTTTTCCGAGGGCGACACCGAGGTGGTGTTGAAGGCCTTCCATGCCTGGGGAGCGGACTGCGTCGACCGTTTCTACGGGATGTTCGCCTTCGCCGTCGCCGAGCGCGACAGCGGCCGCCTGACCCTGGTGCGGGACCGGCTCGGCATCAAGCCCCTCTACTACGCCCCGGTCCAGGGCGGACTGCGTTTCGCCTCCGCCCTTCCGGCGCTGCTGGCCGGCGGCGGAGTCCAAACCGAAATCGACCCGGTCGCGCTGCACCACTACATGCACTTTCACGCCGTCGTGCCGGCGCCGCACACCATCCTGTGCGGCGTGCGCAAGCTGCCGCCCGCGACCATCCGGGTGGTGGAGCCGGACGGGCGACAGAGCGATCGCGTCTACTGGGAGCCGGTGTTCGAGACGCCAACCGAGGAGCGCGCGCTAACTTTCGAGGATTGGCAGGAGCGGGTGCTCGATACCTTGCGCCTGGCCGTCAAACGCCGCCTGGTGGCGGATGTGGACGTCGGCGTGCTGCTCTCCGGCGGGCTCGACTCGAGCCTGATCGTCGGACTCCTGGCCGAGCAGGGACAGACCGGCCTGAACACCTTTTCGGTGGGTTTCGAGTCGGTAGGCGACGAGGCGGGCGACGAGTTCCAGTACTCGGACATCATCGCCCGCCAATACGACACGCGGCACCACAAGATCCGGGTCGACTCGGCCGCCCGCCTGCTGCCGGAGCTGCCGGGCTGCGTGCGGGCCATGTCCGAGCCGATGGTCAGCCACGATGCGATCGGCTTTTACCTGCTCTCCGCGGAGGTCGCCAAGCACGTCAGGGTGGTGCAGAGCGGGCAGGGGGCGGACGAGGTCTTCGCCGGCTACCACTGGTATCCGCCCATGGTCGGCAGCGAAGACCCGGCGGCCGACTATGCGCTGGCCTTCTGCGACCGCGGCCACGGCGAGTTTCGACGCGCGGTAGATCCGCGCTTCCACGGCGAGGATTACAGCCGCGCCTTCATTCGCGGCCACTTTGCGCGCCCCGGTGCGCAGGCGCCGGTCGACAAGGCGCTGCGCATCGACCAAGAAATCATGCTGGTCGACGACCCGGTCAAGCGAGTCGACAACATGACCATGGCCTGGGGGCTGGAGGCCCGGGTGCCGTTTCTCGACCACGACCTGGTGGAGCTGGCGGCGCGTATCCCGGATGCGCACAAGCTGTGCGACGACGGCAAGGGTGTGCTCAAGGCCGTCGGCCGGCGAATCATTCCCGCTTCGGTGATCGACCGCCCCAAGGGCTACTTCCCGGTGCCCGCGCTCAAATACCTGCAGGGCCCGGTGCTCGCCATGGTGCGGGATCTGCTCGATTCGCGGCGCGCGCGGGAGCGCGGCCTGTTCCAGCGCGCCTATGTGGACGAGCTGCTGGCCGCCCCGGCAGAGCACATCACGCCGTTGCGCGGCTCCAAGCTGTGGCAGGTGGCGCTGCTGGAAATGTGGTTGCAGGAGCACGGGGTTTGAGGCGGCATCGGATGTCTCTGCCGCGCCATTCAATGACAAGCACAGGGCCTGGAACCTCATGACGTCAAAGCAGCGCATCCACCAACGGCTGGAACGCAGCCGCGCCCCGTCGCTCAAGAACTGGGATCGCAAGCCGCGCAGCGACCGCGACTATGGGGCTCCGACCAGCGTGGACTGCGGCTGGGGGCGATTGATCTTCGGTCAGACCTTCAACGACCCGCGTGCACTGGCCGAGACACTCCAGGAAGAGCGCCCCGGTCGACGCGACGTGGCGCTCTACCTGGGTGATCCGCATGTGGTCCTGTCGTATGCGCCAAGCGACCTGTTTCTGGACCCTTCCCACACCTTTCGCATCTGGTTCGAGCGCTACCAGACCGCACGGCGGCGTCCCAAGGGCTTTCACGTGCGATTGCTCAACAGCCGCGAGGACGCCCGCGCCATCGAGCAGCTCTACCTCAGTCGCCGCATGATCCCGCCGAGTCCGGATTTCATCTGGGACAACCGGACCTCCAAGGTGTTGAACTACTGGGTCGCGGAGGACGAGCAGGACGGCGCCTTCCTGGGGGCCGTCACCGGGGTCGACCATGTCGCCGCGTTCGACGACCCGGAGAACGGCGCGAGTCTGTGGGCGTTGGCGGTGGATGCCCAGGCCCCGTATCCGGGGATCGGCGAGGCCCTGGTGCGTCAGGTGGTCGAGCACTACGCCGCTCGCGGCCGCTCGTTCCTCGACCTCTCGGTGATCCACGACAACCGCAACGCCATCAAGCTCTATGAAAAGCTCGGTTTCGAGCGCATCCCGGCCTTCGCGTTGAAGAACAAGAACGCCTACAACGAGCCGCTGTTCATGGGCGAGCCGCCCGCGGCCAAGCTCAACCCCTACGCCATGATCGTCATCAACGAGGCGCGCCGTCGCGGGATCGGGATCGAGGTGCTGGATGCGACCGGGGGCTATTTCGCGCTGGTCCTCGGCGGTCGCCGGGTGCTGTGTCGCGAGAGTCTCAGCGAGCTGACCTCCGCCGTCGCCATGAGCCTGTGCGACGACAAGGCCGCGACCCATCGGGTGCTCAAGGCCGCCGGACTGCGGGTGCCCGAGCAGGTACGGGTGGAGGCGCTGGATCAGGCCGAGGCCTTTCTATCCCGCATGGGCAGCGTGGTGGTCAAGCCGGCGCGCGGAGAGCAGGGGGCCGGCATCAGTGTCGACGTGCGTGATGCCGACGTGCTCGAAAAGGCCATCGACGCCGCGCGGCGTATCTGCGACACCGTGATCCTGGAGGAATATGTCCAGGGCGACGATCTCCGGGTGGTGGTCATCGACTACCAGGTGGTCGCGGCGGCCATTCGCCGGCCGGCGCGCGTGATCGGCACCGGCCAACACCGCATTCGCGAGCTGATCGAGGCGCAGAG
>JBGSTR010000656.1:0-4192 GCA_041736365.1 Chromatiaceae bacterium
GCTGCCCAGATCGCCGAGTCCGTAGGCCGCGGCGCCGGCGGCGGCCGCGACCAGTGCAGTTGGCGGGAATAGATAAGCGAGCGCGGCCGCCCGGGTGAGAGTCCCGTCAGCGATGCCTACCACGACCGCATCACCAACCTGCAAACCCAGGTGGTCCGACACCTGGATGCCGCCGCCCGCGGAACGGCCCCCGGCTAGAGCGCCCAAAATCGGCGTGGCGCAGGCATCGCTCGTGGAGCAGTTAACACAGCCGCCCCTGCGGCTGGTTTCAATCGATGCGAAGCCCGCGCTCACGGCCACGACCGTGCCCGGTTGCTCGACCAGGTCCAGGCCCGGATCGCGCGTCGCGTCGGTTTCGCATGCGCCGAGCATGGCCGTCACTCCCCCCACCCCTCGGCCTCCATCGCGTCGAATCGGCGACTCTGTTTGGGCTGCCGGTTCTCGATGGCACGCGCCAGCCAGGCACTCGGACCGGCGCGCAGCTCAGTCTGTAAGGCGGTGATGAGCTCCGCGATCGGGACCCCCGGCTCAACCTTCACCGGTTGAATACCGCGGGCGACCAGTTGACCGATGG
Organism: Chromatiaceae bacterium; assembly: GCA_041736365.1. GTDB lineage: Bacteria > Pseudomonadota > Gammaproteobacteria > Chromatiales > Chromatiaceae > JBGSTR01. Next base: position 575 of record JBGSTR010000656.1, read on the forward strand.
CGGATGCCCCGACCGCCTGGCAGTAGACGGCAATACACCCCGCCAGCACGCCGATCTTGTCCACCAGCTTGTCCTCGTTGCCGTCCATCGCCGGCGTGCCGAACTGCGTCGCCTCCACCAGGACGGCCCGATCCGGATCGATCGCGTAGATGGCAAAGGACTCCGCGGCGCCAAAGTGCTGGTCCACGTGCTGCATGTCGCCGGTGGCGAAGGCCACGCGGACGGTCGATTCGCTCTGCATCTCTTGCGCCCCTCGGGTCACGACACTGAGTCGCCGTTCGATGGTCATTGGAAACGTCTCCTGCTCGGCCGTCGCGGTCGGCGGCTCGATTGCAAGGTCAGTGCATGCCCCCGGCCAGTCCCGCGTGGCTCTGTTCCGCGGGCCGTGGAGATAGCCTGGAGCGATAGGGGTGGATCTCACCCTTCTCCAAACGCATCAGGATGTTGGCGAGCTCGAATAGGGTCGCGCGGCTGCCCGAGTAGCCGATCCAGGTCCGCTGGTACCCGCCGATTAGGTCGTACAGGGGGAACCCGGCTCGCAGCAACGGGATGCCCAGACGCTCGCTGGTGTGCGCGGCATGCGAGCTGCCGATGAGGACGTCTGCCGACTCCTGGCGGGCCAGGTTCTCCAGATCCTCGAGGTCGCCGATCTTGACCTTGGGGGCGGCCACCAGGCGCAGGGTAGGGGCGTTGGCCGGCGCTACCGCTGCCACCGTATCGGCTCCGACACCCGCGAGCAGGTGACTGAACCCCATCAATAGATCTGAATCGGCGGCCACGGCGAAGCGCGACATCCCCAACGCGAAATGGCAATCCAGCATGGCGTCCTGGAGCTGCGCGCGTTGCCGCTCCAGACGCTCCGGCACCGGCCGCGCGGCGATCTCGGCGAGCGTGGCCACCAGTGCGTCGACTGCGGTAAGACCCATCAGGTGCGGAAAGCGATGCTCCGGCACGCCGGTGCGCTCGTGCAGCACGTCCGCCGCGTGTGCCATGGAGTCGCCGATCACGAGAGTCGCGCAGGCGTCGCCGAGTGTGGCCAGCTCATCCACCGGCGTACCCCCAACGGTAAGCGGGGTGAAGTCTTGCTCGGTCAAATGGCCGTCGAGCGAGTCGGACAGGTCCGGCACCACCACGGGACGCAGCCCAAAGGACTCCAGCATCTCCTTCAGGTGCTCGACGTCCCCCGGGGTCAGGGCCGAGCCCACCAGGACATTGACCTGACGCGGGCGCCGGCCGGGGCGCGTACCCGCCCGGTCCGCGCGGGGCACCAGCTCCTCGATCAACGCCTTGACGGCTGCGGCGAAGCCCGACTCCAGGCAGCCGCTGAAGTCGGGGGTGGACACCGGCACCACGGGAGTCGCATCGAACTGCGGGTATTTGGCTCTAAATTCGCGCACGGCACGGCGAATGTCGGCACCCTGGGTCTCCGCAAGACCCGTAGTAGGGAGACCGATCAGGTCCGGCGCGCTCTTTTCGCACAGCGTCTTGAGCCCCTCGATCACATTCTCGTTGGCGCCCATCACCGAGCTGACCTGGTCCATGGCGGTGGTTTGAAGCGGGATCGGCTCGCGGAAGTGACGGACGAAGAAGACCTTGCCGAATGCGGTACAGCCCTGGGAGCCGTGCAACATCGGAATCGCGCGCCGCACCCCGAGGAACGCGAGCGCCGCACCTATGCTCGAGCTCGCCTTTAGTGGGCTGACCGACAGGGCCTTATTGCGCTTTTCGATCTCAGCCATGGGACACCTCCGTCGCGGCGCTCGGCAGATCGACCTCGGGAGGGACACGGGAGTCCGCGGGCGGAGAAGCGGCGGCGCCGGCGCTGTTCGCGGAGGACGTTGCCACTGACCAGGGACTGGGCCTGCGCACCGCCTCCCACACCGGGCTCTCGATCGTGACGCACAACTGTCTCGCCAGCTCGAGCATCCCGGTATAGCCGGCGTAGCCGAAGTCTCGCTCCTGGTTGATGTCCAGAAACGGGATGCGCGCCTTGAGCGCGGTGAACATGTTGCGGCCGCCGGCGATAAGCACGTCCACGCCCTGCTCGCGTACGATGTTGATCAGCGCCCGGGGGTTGCCGTCGTCGATCATGACCGCATCCCGACCCATCAAAGCGCGGATCCGCTCCTTGTCGTCCTCGGTGGACTTCTTGGTGCCGGTGGCGACGACCTGCATGCCGAGGTCTTGCAACGCCGAGACGATGGACCAGGATTTGACCCCGCCGGTGTAGAGCAGCACCTTGCGGCCCCGGAGCCGGTCTCGCCACGGTGCGAGCCGCGCGTGGACGTCCGCCTCCTCCCGCGCGATCAAGGCCTCGGTGCGGGAGCTCAGGTCCGGATCCCCGATCAGACGGGCGAAGTCGCGCAAGGCCTGCGAGACGTCCGCAACCCCGTAAAAGCTGCCCTCGAACCAGGGCGTACCGAAAGCCTCTTGGAGCTTGCGTGCAACGTTGATCATGGCCTTGGAGCAGACCATCATGTTGACCTCCGATCGGTGCATGGTCTGCACCTCCCGGAAACGCGCATCACCCGAGAGCGTGCACAGAACCCGCAGGCCGAGCTCGTCCAACAACGGCAGCACGTGCCACAGCTCGCCGGCGATGTTGTACTCGCCCACCAGCGAGATGTCGTGAACCTTGAATCCATCCCTTTCGATACCTTCAGGAACCGGCTCCGGCTCGCGGCCGCCGCAGACATAACGCACCATGCTGTCGCCGGCGATGCGGTTCCCCAAATTCTTGGTGCCGTAAAAGCCGGCCGCGTCGATGGGTACCACAGGGGTGCCCCAGCGCTCGCTGGCTTCCCGGCACACCGCCCCGACGTCGTCACCGATCAGGGCGGGGATACAGGTGTTGTACACGAACACCGCGGCCGGATCGTAGGAGTCGATCGACTGTTTGATGGCGTGAAAGAGCCGCTTTTCGCCACGCCCCATCACCACGTCCTGCTCTGTCAGATCCGTGGTCATGCCCATCTTGTACAGAGTCGGCCCGGAGGAGCGGGTGCCCCGGTTGTCCCACGAGCTGCCCGCGCACGCGATGGAGCCATGGACGATGTGCGCCACGTCGGCGATGGGAAGAAGCGCGATCTGGGCGCCATCGAAGGCACAGCCGCCGGCGGTGGCGCCCGGCTTGGGCTTCGCACAGCCCGGCTTGTCCTTCTTGTTGTGGGCGCAGGCCGGCTCGTCGAGCAGCGCGGCGATGTCCTTCTGTTTCATGGGAGCTCCTAAACCTCGGTTTAAGAGCGTTGAAGCAGGCCTTATGCCAACCGACAAGCCTTTGTTTTAGCTCTTGTTTCCCAAGCTCGGTCATGTCGCATCCGCGACAATGCAGTACGGATGGAGGATCGGAGACATTCCAGCGGAGACCAGGGCCTGCGCGACTCCGGGACGATATTGGTGGGGCAGGTGCGTGATTGGCGACGCCCGCGACATAATCCCCGGTGGGTCGGAATAGCCGCGGGTGAAAATCGCCAACCCAAAAAAAACCCCTCTGAGGAGGGGTTTAGGAATAAGGCCCTGGCGGTGACCTACTTTCACATGGGGAGGCCCCACACTATCATCGGCGATACACCGTTTCACTTCTGAGTTCGGGATGGGATCAGGTGGTTCCAGTGCTCT
>JBGSTR010000671.1:0-4678 GCA_041736365.1 Chromatiaceae bacterium
TGGCGCCGGCGCGTGTAGCTCTCGGCGAGCCGCAGGTAGCGCGCACACTCGCGCCCCTCCGACGTCAGGTCTCGCGACTCGCCGTCGTCCTGGGTGAGACGAATCGCCAGCACCTTGGCGCGCACCAGGGCACGATAGACCTTATAGAAGTCGAGGACCGCAAGCGCTTGGTAGTCGCCGCTGCGCTCCAGATAGCGGTTAAGCAAACGGCGCGCGAACGGTATCTGATCGGCCTCTTCCAGGTCCATGACCAGGAATGCCAGCTCACTCGCCGTATCGATCCAACGCAGCTCCGGACTGAACTCGATCCCGTCGAAGATCAGGATCTCATCGTCCACCAGCGCAATGTTGGCACGGTGCATATCGCCGTGGCATTCACGCACACGCCCATCCCGGCGTCGCTGCTCGATCAAAGGCGTAAGCTCGCGCCAGCGGGTCCGGGTCCAGGACTCGAGCCGGTCCAGCAGCATGAGATCGGCCGGCTCAAGGATGCAGGAGCGCGCATGGCGCAGGTTCTCGAGCATCGGCGCGAGCACCGTATCCGGCATCCCGAACCGGCTGTCCGGATCGGCGCGCGGGATCTGCTCGTGGAACGCGGCCACCCGGTCAGCCAGGCGATCAATGATCTCCGGGGTCAGCTCCAGTCGATCAAGCCGCGCGTCGGCGGGGAAACGACTCATTTGTACCGCGTACTCGATCACCGGACCCGTGGTGCCACCCACCCGCGGGCTCGACGGCGTGCCGGTGATCGGGACGACACCTAGATAGAGCTTGGGGGCGAGCCGTCGATTGAGGCGAATTTCCTCCTCGCAGAAATGCCGTCGCCGCTCAAGCGTCGAGAAATTGAGGAACCCGAGGTCGACCGGCTTCTTGACCTTGTAGGCGAATTCGCCGGCCAAGAGCACGTGCGAGATATGCGTCTGCAGATGCTCGATTGCGTCCGCCGGATGCGGATAGGCGTCCGGGCGGGTCAGCGCGGAGATCAGGGCGAGAAAATCGCTGGCGTCCGTCACAGCGAGGTCGCACAAAGCGTGCGCGCACGCGTTCCCGCGCCCTTGATCCGGGGCTTGGATCTGGTTAATATATTGCGATCTATCAACTGCTTAGCGCCTAGAATCCTATGTCCATCGAACGCATCGTTCTCGCCGTCGCCGGGGTCTTTATCCTGCTCTCGCTGCTGCTCGCGGTGAAGGTGAACATCAACTTCCTCTGGTTCACGGCGTTTGTCGGCGCCAATCTGTTGCAGTCCGCCTTCACCGGCTTCTGCCCGATGGCAATCATCCTGCGCAAGCTGGGTAAGCAGCCGGGCACCGCCTTCTAGTCCAGCCGCCGCGGGGTAACGGACCGGCAGTCGAGAGGGCCGGCGACCTCCGCGGCGCGGTCGGCAGACGCCAGCATCGTCATTCCTCCACCGGCCGCGCTTGCAGGTCGTGCTCGGAGTGACCCGTGACCTCGACCTCGATGAAATCGCCCGGCTCCAGCTCCCAGGCGCCGGGCACCACCACTACGCCGTCGATCTCCGGCGCATCCGCGTAGCTGCGCGCGACGACGCGTTCGTCGTCCACCTCGTCCACCAGCACCGTCAGACGCTGGCCGACTCGCTCCGCAAGCTTCTCCCGGCTGACCTCGGCTTGGGCTTCCATGAAGCGCGCCAAGCGTTCCTGTTTGACCGGCTCCCGAACCGGGTCTGCAAGCGCGTTGGCGGCCGCGCCCGCCACCGGTGAATAGGTGAAGCAGCCTACCCGATCGAGACGTGCAACACGGATGAATTCCAGCAGGGACTCGAAATCCGCCTCGCTCTCGCCCGGGAACCCCACGATAAAGGTGCTGCGCAGCACCAGCTCGGGACACTGCTCGCGCCAGCGTGCCAGCCGCTCCAGCACGCGCTCCGCGGATGCCGGGCGGCGCATGGCACGCAGGATCGGCTCGCTGGCGTGCTGCAACGGCATGTCGAGGTAGGGCAGGATCAGGCCGTCGGCCATCAGCGGCAGCAGCTCATCGACGTGCGGATACGGGTAGACGTAGTGCAGCCGCACCCAAGCCGGCAGCTCGCCGAGGTTGCGCGCCAGGGTCACGATGTCGGACTTCAGCGGCCGTCCCTGCCAGAAGTCGGGCCGATAACGAAGATCCAGTCCGTAGGCGCTCGTGTCCTGGGAGATCACCAACAGCTCACGCACGCCGGCCTCCACTAGACGCTCGGCCTCGCCAAGCACGTCGCCGACCCCGCGGCTCACCAGATCGCCGCGCATGCTCGGGATGATGCAGAAGGTGCAGCGGTGATTGCAGCCCTCGGAGATCTTGAGATAGGCGTAGTGGCGCGGGGTGAGCTTGACCCCCTGCGGCGGCACCAGGCTGGTGAATGGATCGTGCGGCGCCGGCAGCTCCGCATGGACGGCGGCCATGACCTGGTCCAGCGCCTGCGGCCCGGTGACCGCGAGCACCCTCGGGTGTGCGCCGCGGATCAGCTCCGCGCGGGCGCCCAGGCAGCCGGTCACGATCACGCGGCCGTTTTCGGCCAGTGCCTCGCCGATGGCCTCCAGCGACTCCTCCACCGCCGCATCGATGAATCCGCAGGTGTTGACGATCACAAGATCCGCGCCGGCGTAGGTCGGCGCGATGCCGTAGCCCTCGGCGCGAAGCCGGGTCAGGATGCGCTCGGAGTCGACGGTCGCCTTGGGACAACCGAGACTGACGAAACCGATATTGGGGGACGAATGTGCGCTCAAAGGAATCGGCGTCCTCAATGCTCAAACAACATGCGGCGGTAGGTGCTCGAGCGCGGGTCGTCCGGCCCGAGCTGCGCGATCACCTCCAGCAATCCGTTGCGGCCGATGCCGCCGCGGTAGCCCGAATCGCGCCGATGGATCTCCGCGAGCAGCTCCAGCGCCCCGCCGTAATCGTCGGCCAAAAGGCGCACGGACGCGAGTGTAAGGCGCAGGTCCAGTCGCTCCGGCCCGGATGCGAGCGCCGCCTCCAGCTCCGACATGGGCGGTGCCACGCCGGCCTCGTGTAGAAAGGTCAGATGGGTGTGCATTTTCGCCACCCTCGCGTTGGCCCGGAGATCGGGTGGCAGTGCCTCGAGCACCCGATAGGCGTCGTCCCCTCGCCCGTCTCGGGTCAGGAGCTTGGCCATCAGCAACGGAAGCTCGACGTTGCCAGGCTCCGCAAGCGCACCCTGCGCCAGGATTTGAATCGATTTTTCCCGCTCGCCCGCCTCCCAGGCAGTCAGCGCGGCGGCCTGCAACCGGTCGGCGGTGGTCGCGGCATAGCGTTCGATCAGGTTGCGGTAGTCCGCCTCGATCTGCATGCCGTGGATCTCCTCCACCAGCCTGCCGTGACGAAACAACCGCGCGGACGGCAACGCCCGCACACCGAAGCGTTCGGCAATCGCCTTCTCTTGGTCGGTATTGACGCTCACCAGCAGGAACCGGCCGCGATACTCCGTGGCGAGGCGACGCAGAAGCTCGCCCTGGCGCAGCGACGGACCGGCCCATGGCGCCCAGAAATCGACTAGGACCGGACCCTTGCGCGAGTTCTCGACCACCAGTTGGTCGAAGTTCGCGGTCGTGGCGCTAAAGGCGTAAGTTGGCTCAACCATGATCGCGAGCGTGATCCGCGCTGCAGGTGGACGACCCCATGGTAGGGACGCGAGGGCTCCGAGACAAATCCTACCGCGCGACGGGGAAAAAACTGCCGGCCAAGCCTTGATCACGTTCGGCAATTCGGTGAGGATAGGCGCCGCCTCGGGTCCAGGCGAGTCTCCGCCCCGAGCTCCGTGTCCATCTCCGAGGGTGCCGGTCCGTTCACCAGCGGCCCGGCGCCGAAGTAGCTTCGGCGAGGTTCAACGATATGAAGAGCTGCAATCTTTGCAGATTCAGCAAGGTCTGCAACGACCTGCCCGGGGTGTGCATTCTCATTCCATACCTGGCGATCGCGGTGGTTGTCGTGGCGCTGGGGTACCTGTTCGTTACCCAGGAGATGCTCTAATCGCCGTAGCGCCGGGCGGTCCCGACCCGAGCCGGCGCGCATCCGGAGTCTGCTGATGCTGGCACCGATCGTACTCATCGGCGTGGGCGAGATGGCGGGCGTCTTCGCGCGCGGTCTGCTCAAGCTCGGTCACCCCGTCTATCCGATCCGTCGCGGCGACTCGCTTGAAGACGCCGCGCGACTCATGCGCGAGCCCGAGCTGGTCCTGGTCGCGGTCGGTGAGGCCGATCTCCCCGGCGTGCTCGCCGCCATGCCGAGTGAGTGGCGCGGCCGCTTGGGACTGTTGCAGAACGAGCTGCTGCCGCGCGACTGGGTAGGCTTCCCAGACCCGACCCTGGTCGCGGTTTGGTTCGAGAAGAAACGCGGCACCGATGCCAAGGTGATCCTCCCCTCCCCCATCTTCGGGCCCCGATCCGAGCTGCTGGCCGAGGCGCTGACGACACTTGCGATCCCGACTCGAATCCTGCCCGACGCGGACACTCTGCTGTTCGAGCTGGTCGCGAAGAACCTCTATATCCTGACCACCAACATCGCCGGACTACGGAGCGGCGGCAGCGTGGCGGAGCTGTGGGTCGCGCACCGCCCCCTGGCCGAGCAGGTTGGAAACGAGGTCATCGACATTCAGGAGGCCCTGGCGGGGCGAGCCTTCGATCGGCCGGCCCTGTTCGAGGCAATGGCCGCCGCATTGGCG
>JBGSTR010000769.1:0-2325 GCA_041736365.1 Chromatiaceae bacterium
GACTGGCGGCCGAGGCGCTGGAGAGCTTGGGCGTGGCCAGCGAAGACACCAACCGGTTGCTGCGTGGCGTGCGCAGCACCGACTACGCCCTGGTGCGGGAGGCGGCGGACACCGCCGTCGCCGCAAGAGAGCGCCCCCCGCCCGGCTGAGCGGAGAGGATCGTCTCTCGGCCGTGGTGCGGTCGACGGAGGGCTCAGAACACCCTACTCAGCGCAAAGGCCGCCAGGACCAGGAAGAAGACGCCGCTGATTTGGTGCAGACGGTGCAGAGGAACGTGCTTGATCAGCTTGCGACCGAGGAGGACTCCGAGCGCGGAGGTCACCCCAAGTGCGGCCGTTGCGCCTACCCATACCGGCGCCGCCGGCAGGGTGCCCGCCATGCCCGCGACGGCGAGCTGGGTCTTGTCGCCCATTTCGGCGAGAAGCAGCATCAGGAACGTGGTGATGAATACCCCATGGCCGGGGAGCTCTGCTGCATCCTCGCCACCCTCTTCTTTCTCGGCTCGCAACGCGAGCAAACCGAATAGCGCAAACAGAAACGCCACCGCCAGCGCCAATATCCGTTCGGGTATCCACTGGGCAAGTCCGGCTCCAAGAACCACCGCCAGGATGTTGAGGAGGGCGAAGGCCGCGATGGCACCGGCAAGCACCGGCCAATGCCGGTGACGCGCGGCCAATGCCACGCATACGAGCTGACTCTTGTCGCCCAGCTCGGCGAGGAAGATCAAACCGAAGGTGGTCGCGGCGACAGTCCACCACTCGAGCACGGGACCGGCGGCGAAATCGCTCATGTCGCGACCCGACGATTTGGTGCGCGGCCCGCAATCGGAGAGGGCGCGACGCGACCCGACCCGCGGCGGGCGCTCAGAGCTCGCCCCACATCCGCAGCAGATTGGCGTAGGCGCGATCCACATACCCCGTGGTGTCCTCCCCCGGCGAATCCTTGAGCAGACGCTCGCGGGCCAGGTTCAGCTCGTAGAGCAGCTCGCGACGCGCCGGATCGCGTACATAGCTCTGCACCCAGGTGAGGGCCACCAATCGTTCGCCGGCCGTGACCTCGGCCACGCGGTGGAGACTGGAGGACGGATAGACCACCGCATCCCCGGCCGGCAGCTTGATGCGCTGCTCGCCGAACGAGGTGCGGATCACCAGCTCGCCGCCGCTATAGCTTTCCGGCGGATTGAGGAAGATGGTCATGGACACGTCGCTACGGAAGCGCGGCCCGGACGAGCCCATGATGGGGTCGTCCACGTGATCGCCGTAGGTCATACCAGGCCGGTAGCGGGCGAAGATCGGGTCGGCGACGCGATGGGGCAGCAACCCGAAGCGAAACGTCTCGTGATGACCCAGGCTCGCCATGAGGATCCGAATGAGGCGCTGCATGCGCTCCGGCTCCGGTCGCAGCTCCTGGTTCTGTTTGACGCGTCCCGCCGCAAAACCCGCGGTCAGTCTACCATCGACGAATTCCGCGCCCTCCAGGGTCTCGTGGATCTTCGCAATCTGCGCTGGATTCAGAAGGCCGGGTATGGTCAACAACATGGAAAGACACCTGTGCGCATGAGCAGTGTGCCCGACGGAACGTCGCCGGCCTTGGTAGAATCACGGGCGTGACGACAACCGAACGAGGCGCTGGATGATCCTGAAGGCCATCATCGACGATCAGATCTACGAGCTCAATGTGCCCGACTCACTGCTGGGCCAAGCGCAAGGCTTCTTCGACAAGCTCGACCAGGACATGGACAACGGCTGGCAGATGAGCCGCGAATGGGTGGAGCAGCCCGACCGCCTGCAGCGCTGTCAGATCGTTGCGGACAAGCTGCTGACCGCACTGGAGTCCGACAACCACAACCTCGGTCGGCTGATGGCCGCGTACATCCTGTCGCGGCTTCCCGGCGTGGAGTCGGTCGAGCTGGACATTCAGGGCGAGATCCAGAACAACCACTTCAGCATGGGCGCGCACCCGCCGTCCGCGGCCGAGTCGCCGTCGGAGGCGGGAACGGGCCAGAGCCGGAGCCGGGACAAGCTCGAGGCGCTGGAGGCCGCGGGCAACGACGTGACCCAGGTGTTCAAGGTGGGCAAGGGCTTCCGCTTTTCGGTGTTCGATCATGCGACCGCCGCTTGGGAGGACTCGCCGCTGTTCGCGAGCCAGCAGGAGGCGTCGCAGATGCGTCAGGAGGCCTTTCGAGCCCGCTACGAGGCCCTTCAGCGCGGAACACGACCCTGAGCCGGCTCGAACCTCACTCCCCGCTTGGCGGAGGCGACCAGCCTAGGTGCGGCGCCGCATTGCCCCGCGGGTTGAAGTGGTCCACCGATCGGACCCCGGCAC
>JBGSTR010000589.1:0-7046 GCA_041736365.1 Chromatiaceae bacterium
CACCGAGCGCGTGGTGATCCCGAGCGCCAGCGCTATCGGTGCGACCAGCGCCGACGGCACGACGAGCGCGCAGCTCGTGTCCGACTCGGGCAAACCGCTGACCCCGAGTAAGCTCCTATCCGGCCTGAGCACGCTGCATGCGGAATACCTGGATTACTGGGGCTCCACGACCGCCGCGCTGCGTCCGGCGGAGGCGTTTCAGTCGCAAAAGACCGTCTCTCACGTCACGGCGGACGGTCGGGTCGCGATCGACGCGGTGGCCGCGGACGACCCAGAGCAGTTGCGGGCCGATCTCGAGTCACTGGGCGCGCAAGTCACCGCCGTCGCCGGAAGAATCCTCTCGGCGCGGCTGCCCATTGAGCAAATTCCCAGCCTCGAAGGCATTACGAGCCTGGCCTTTGCACGACCCGTCGTTGCGCTGACCAACTCCGGACTCGCCATGACTCAGGGCGATGCGGCGATGTTTGGCGAGGACGCTCGGTTCAATGGTTCGGTGAGCGGTGCGGGGGTCACGGTCGGCATCATTTCGGATAGCTTCGACTGCTTGGGGGGAACCGCAACCGACATAACAAATTCCGAGCTTCCACCAATGATGAGTGGGGGGTTTCTGATACTCACCGACGACGCCGCCACAGGCTGCACAAGCACCGACGAAGGCCGAGCGATGGCGCAAGTCGTCCACGACGTCGCCCCGGGGGCGGCGATCGTATTTCGTACCGGCGTGGGTGGTCAGGCGGCAATCGCCGATAGCATCGCGGCTATGCGAGTCCCAGCAGTGGACGCCGATCTCATCGTCGACGACATGATCTATCCGGAAGAGCCAATGTTTCAGGACGGCGTGGTCGCCCAAGCGATCGACGAATCGCATGTCCCATACTTTTCGGCCGCCGGAAACGCCGGGCGTCAAGGCTATGACGCCGCATTCCTCCCCTGCGACACATGCGGCGCCGTGGGGGGTCTCTCACACGACTTCGACCCCGGCGAGGCGGTCGATCCGCGGCTCAATGTCCGGCAGACCAGCGACAACACCTTCGTCCTGCAGTGGAGCGACTCCTACTTCTCGCTCAACGGCGCCCCCGGCGCGGTCACCGACCTGGATCTCTGCTTCTACTCGCCGCCCAATGCGAACAAGCCCTTCGCGTGCGCAGAGGGAGACAATATCGGCGGCGACCCGATCGAGTCACTCACCGTCGCGCTCCCGACGGGGGTTGACGCGCGTGTCATCGGTGTCGGGATTAAACGCTACGATGGGCCCGTCCCGACACGCATGAAGCTGGTCATGTTCGGCGACGCCACCTTCAAAGACGAGTACGCGGGCACCGGCGCGGGGACCATCTACGGCCACGCGGCAGCCGCTGGCGCCACCGCCGTGGGCGCCATCGACTATCACCAGACGCCGTATTCCCTAGCGGATCCCGCCACGCTCAACTACTCCTCCTCCGCGGGCGATGTCGAGATCCTGTTCGACAGCGCCGGCGCGCCGACGAGCGAGATCCGCCCCAAGCCCGAGCTCACCGCCCCGGACGGCGGCGACAACAGCTTCTTCGGGATCAATACGGATGAGACCCTCGAATTCCCGAACTTCTCCGGCACCTCCGCCGCGGCGGCCCACGCGGCCGGTGCAGCGGCGCTGCTTGTTCAAAAAAGCGGCGTCCCGAGCACCCTCCCGGTGCAAACCATTCCACGATTGTTGCAAGAAACGGCGGTGGACCTCCAAGCGCGCGCGCCTCGTCTGGACATCGATCTTCCGTCGGAGACGGGCGCGGCCTGCGACCCCGACAGCGGTGCCGGCCTAATCGACGTCGACGCGGCGCTGGCCGCACTCCCGTTGGCGAACGCCGACCAATTCGGCGTCTGGCACCCGGGCGACGGCACCTTTGATCTCGACGAGATGGGCAGAGAGGTCATCGACTCCTGCACGCTCAACGCGAGCGGCTTCGGTCTGCCTACCGACATACCGCTCAGCGGCGACTGGGACGGCGACGGCAACGACGAGATCGGCGTGTGGCGCCCGAGCAACCATACCTTCTTCCTGGATGGGAACGGAAACCGCCGTTGGGAGAAACCCGTACCCACAGTGTTGGGACTCGGAACCAACAACGGGGCCAGCATCGTCGACGTTGACAGAAGTGGAACCTTCGGCATGGCCAACGACATCCCAATCGTCGGCGACTGGAACGGCGACGGCAGAGATGAAATCGGCGTCTGGCGCCCGAGCACCGCGACCTTCTTCCTCGACATGAACGGAGACATCGCGTGGCAGAACCCGGCCTCAATCCCCGGCGCCCAAACCAGTGTTATGGATCAAGACCGCAGCGTGACCGGCTTCGGCATACCCGGCGACATCCCCGTGATCGGCAACTGGAACGGCACTACGGGAGACGAAATCGGCGTATGGCGCCCGAGCAAGCGGATCTTCTACCTCGACGACGGGGACGCGGTGTGGAGTAGCGAGGATGACACCACCAGCGGCGCCTTCGGGATCAGCACCGACGTACCCGTCAGCGGCGACTGGAACGCCGACGGCACCGACGATATCGGAGTCTGGCGTTCCAGCACGGGCACCTTCCATATCGATGCCGATGGCGACCACACTTGGAACGGCGAGAATGACTCGAGCGTCCCCTTCGGTGAGGCGGGCGACAAGCCAATGATCGGGCTTTGGGCTCGTTATCGATTCGAGCTTCCACCCATCTAGCCCCCACTCGGCCCGCCTCGGCGGGCCTTTTCTTTTGGTCATTGGCGGCGAACGTCAGCCCGCTAAACGAGGTTTCCGTCCATGGCCTCGCGATTCCGGCAATCCCCGCCGGAACAACGGGGTGCGGACAACACCGCCTCGTAGCCCCCGAACGGCGTGCCCCCAACGCCCCTGCACTGACGCAACCTCAACAACCTTAAATCTCTTGCCAGTCAATGGCGTACGCGATGTCTTGCGAACCGTCTCACAAGCTGGCGACGGCTCCTACTTTACCCTGTACACCGAATATGGCGAGGCGCCGCGTCTTCCCTTCAGCCGCCCGATTCCGAGGCCGAAGTCACTTCGACGCAACCGAGTTAATGCGCCCTATTGGTGGACGAAGCTCCCAATGATCGCGGAGTGCATGATGACGGCTATCTCGAAAATCACCACGAAACAACGCAGCGCGCACACCAGGGCACTGACGACGGCACTCGCCCTGTGCGCGTGCGGCGTCGTCATGGATACGCTCGCGAGCGAGCGTGTGGTAATTCCCGGCCGGCACTCCGATGCCGAGCTCGCAGCTGCCGCACCGGACTCGGCGAACCCAAGAAAGCCGCTGACACCAACTAAGGCCCGTTCCGGTCTGAGCACCCTCTATGTCGAATACCGGGACTACTGGACCACGGCGACCGCCGCGCTGCGCACCGCCGAGCCGTTCCGCTCCCGGCGGACACTCTCGCAGGTCACGTCCGATGGCCGGGTTGTGGTCGACGCGGTGGCGGTCGACGACGCCGAACAGCTCGCCGCCGATCTGGATGCATTGGGGGCGGAAGTCAGCGCAATCGCGGGCCGGATGGTCTCGGCGCGACTCCCCATTGATCGGATCCCGGACCTGGAAGGCGTGCCAAGCCTCGCGTTCGCACGGCCGGCGGTCGCACTGACCAATTCCGGCGACGCCACCTCCCGGGGCGATCTCGCAATCGCTGCCGACACGGCGCGGCAGGCATTCTCCGTGGACGGCACCGGCGTCAAGGTGGGCATTATCTCCGACAGCTTCGATTGCTCCCGCAACGGAAGCTGGGGTTTCGACCTCAACTCGGACGACCTCCCGCTGCACCGCGTCACCATTCTCGACGATAGGGGGAAACCTGTTCCGACGAAGGTCGAGCGATGATGCAGGTCGTCTACGACGTCCCGCCGGGCGCCGGATTTCTCTTCCACACCGGCTCCGACGGCCAAGCCGATTTCGCGCAAGGCATCCAAGACCTGATTGCCGGAGGCGCCGACATCATCGTCGACGACATCCTCTACATCGATGAACCGATGTTCCAGGACGGGATCATCGCCCAAGCGATCGACGACGCCGGGGTCCTGGTTCTTTCGGCCGCCGGCAATGCCGGACGCCAGGCCTACCAGGCAGCGTTTCTGCCCTGCGGGGCCTGCGGCTCGGTCGGTGGCGTCGCGCACGATTTCGACCCCGGACAGGGGGTCGATTCGCGGCTCAACGTCAGGCAGACGAGCGAGACGACCTACGTCCTGCAGTGGAGCGATCCATACTTCTCGGTCAGCGGCTCGCCCGGCGCGGCGACCGACCTGGACATCTGCTTTTACGCACCGCCCAGTGCAGGTGCTCCGTTTGCCTGTGCTCAGACACCCAATATCGGAAGCGACCCCATCGAAACGATGACGCTCGCCCTACCGGAGGGTGAAAACGCACAGCTCGTGGGAATCGGGATCAAGCGCACCGCGGGCCCGGATCCGCGCCGAATCAAGCTGGTCATGCAGGGCGCGATCACCTTCCAGGACCGGTACGAGGGTACCGGCGCGGGCGCCGTCTACGGTCACGCCGCGGCCCTGGGGGCTACCACCGTGGGCTCCGTGGACTATCTGCGCACGCCCTTCTACGAAGCGGACCCCGCCGTGCTCAACTACTCGTCCTCCGCGGGAAATGCCGAGATCCTGTTCGACAGCGCCGGCGCGGCGACGAACGAGTCCCGGACAAGCCCGAGATCACGTCGGTGGACGGCGGCGACAACACGTTCTTCGGGACCGACACGGATGACGCGGGCACCTTTCCGAACTTCTCCGGCACATCCGCCGCTGCGGCGCACGCCGCGGGAGTTGCGGCGCTGATCCGCGAGGCCGCCACCCTCGAGCCCATGGAGCTTACTCGGCTCTTGCAACGAACCGCTCTCGACATGAAGCAACGCGCCCCTCGCTTGAGCGGCGGAGAACCCACCGAGACCGGCCCGGGGTGCGATCCGGACAGCGGCGCCGGCTTGATCGACGCCTATGCCGCGCTGGACGCGCTCGGCCAAATCGACGCCGACCACATCGGGGTCTGGCACCCGGGGGATCGTACCTTCGACTTCGACGAAGTCGGAAATCTGAGCTGGGATAACTGCGTCGTCGGCGCGCCCGCCTTTGGTACGAGCACCGATAAGCCGGTCAGCGGTGACTGGAACGGCGACGGCTACGACGAGATCGGGGTGTGGCGTCCCGGGAACGCCACCTTCTACCTGGATTCGAATGGAAACTACCGATGGGACAACGGGAGCGATGCGGTCGTACACATCGGCTCAAGCACCGACCTTCCGGTCGTAGGCGACTGGAATGCCGACGGCAGGGACGACCTCGGCGTATGGCGCCCCGGGACCCATACCTTCTACCTCCGCACTGGCACGGAACCGGACAAGACCGTGAGCGTATTCGGTATCGACACCGATCTTCCGGTCGTCGGCGACTGGAACGGCGACGGCAGGGACGATATCGGGGTCTGGCGTCCCGGTACCGGAACCTTCTACCTCGACGCCAACGGGAATTCGGCTTGGGATAAGGGAATCGACACGGTTATGGTCTTCGGCATGATCGGTGACCTGCCCTTCAGTGGCGACTGGGACGGTGACGGAAGCGCCGATGTCGGCGTTTGGCGGCCCTCGAACAATGGGGTGTACTTGGATGCCGACGGCAATCATGCCTGGGATAAGACCCGGGACATCATCGGTCGATTCGGTGAACCCGGCGATAAGCCGCTGATTGGGCGCTGGGCCCGCTACCGACTCCAACAGCCGCGTTGAGATCCTGACTGGCCCGCCTCGGCGGGCCTTCTCTTCTGTGATTGTCATTCGAGCTTTACCCGGCTGAACGCCATGTCGTCTTTCCGACAATTGGTCGTGATCGGCCTTCACCGCCGGAATAGATAGGTCGATTGGTCAATCGGTTACGAATCTGGCAGCACAATTGCTTCTACGGCAGCACCCGGATCTCCGCGCGATTCCGTCGCGTGACGGGCGAAGCGCGCGCCCCACCGCACAGGTGCACTATGGTTTTCGATCGTCTCCGCGAATTGGCTCAGCGACTGCGCAGCAACGAGCTCGTTCCCTACCTCGGGCCAGGCGCCCTGACGGGGGTCATCGACTCCAGCACCGGCGACCCGATCCCGGCTGACAGCGACAGCCTAATCCTCGCGATGAACCAGGGCCGCCCCATGAGCCAGCGGCTGATGTGGGAATTCCCCCGGGCGGCGATGGACGTGGAGCTCAAGCGCGGGCGCTCCGCGGTCAATCGGTTCCTGGATACGACCTACGGAACCCGGTCGTGGACCCGGTCGCCGCTTCACGACTGGCTCGCATCGCTGCAACCAGCTTACGTCGTAGACATCAACCGCGATACCCAGCTCCAGGATTCCTACGCCGAAACGCCACACACCCTGATTCGCGGGATCTCACGGGTCGGGGGCACCGACTACCGCTTTCGCATCGATGCCTACGACGGCACGAGCTATCGCGAGGTCGACCAAGGCGAGGTCGATCCGACCCTGCCGATCCTGTTCAAGCCCATGGGCAGTCCGCGACCCGACTCCACGTATATCGCCTCCGACGCCGACTATGTGGATTACATCACCGAGCTGATGGGCGGGTTTGCGATCCCCGACTTTCTCAAGGAATACCGGCGCGGTCGCCAGTACCTGCTGCTCGGACTGCGGCTGACGCGCGACACCGAGCGCATGGTCTTGTCCGACATCGTATACGCGGCGGAGTCCCCCACGGGCTTCGCGTTGATTCCGGAGCCCACGGAGAAGGAGCTGCGCTTCTGCCAAGTGAAGGGAATCGAGGTCATCGCGGCCGATATCCCAGACCTGCTAAGCGCGGTGGATTGCGGCGAGGCCGCATGAGCCCGGCGGCAGGCCGGCTCGTGGATGCCGCGCGGCTCCGGCTCTTCAGTCAATGCACCAGAGGCTCAAAAGCGTGAAACCGCAAGCAGTCGCCGTGATCATCGCCCTTTCCGCCGCATTAGTTGGATTTGGCGCCCGCGCCGAGCAGGTACGGGTTGCGGTTGCGGCCAACTTCACCGCCCCGGCGCAGCG
>JBGSTR010000815.1:0-2342 GCA_041736365.1 Chromatiaceae bacterium
CGAGCTGACGCGCTGGCTCGGCGAGCGCGCCGAGATCTGTCTCGACCTCCGCGCACCCGCGCCCGACGCCCGGCCGCGCAAGCGAGTGCTGGTGGATGTCGACAATCACCGACTGAGCTGGAGCTTCGAGTACTAGGGAGATGCTGATCAAATGCCGTCCTGGCATTCGATCAGCTCGCGGTCCGAGAGGCGCGACTCTCGGACCGCTGCATTTTCAAGCGCTTAAGGTGCTTGAAAATGCCGCACCATCCCTGGCGCGGACGGGAGATGCTGATCAAATGCCGTCCTGGCATTTAGTCAGCTCGCGGTCCGAGAGGCGACGCACCTGCAACCGCCCGATCGCTTCGCGCTGTGGTCTCGGTGCCGGTCTTTTCGGCGAAAGTCATTAGAATGGTGAACCGATCGCCACCGCGCCGCCCGGAATACCAACCGAGTCATGACCATCTCCCGAGACGTGGGCGCCCCGAACAGCAACCAGCTCTTCAGCGGTCCGACCGGCTGGATCGAGCAGATTGGACTCGCGGGGCTAGCGCTCGTCTACTGCGTGCAACTCTACTGGCGGATCCTCGCGGGAAGGGCGCGGCTCGACCTGCCCGCGTTCACGGACTCGCTGCGGCAGGCCGGGCTCTCGATCCTGCCGGCCATCACTCTGGTGAGCGCGGCCGCCGGCGCCATCCTCGGACGCCAGACCGAGGTCGTTCTGGTGCGCTACAACCTGCCGGATCTGGTGCTGGTGTCCATCGGCTACGCCGTGGTGATGGAAGTCGTGCCGATCCTGGTCGGCATCCTGGTCGCCGGCCGGGCGGGAGTCGCGCTGGCGGTGCGCCAGGCGAGCCTGTCGGTCAGCGGCGAGATCGACGGTCTGCTCGCGGGCGGGATCAACCCGATTCAGTACACCGTGGGGCCCGTGCTCTTGGCGATGTTGCTGATGAGCTTCGCGTTCTCGGTGTGGGGCAGTCTGGTCATGTTCGGCACCGCCACGCTCTGGGTAGCGATCGCGGCGAATGTCCCGGCGGCCTTGTTCCTCGACGCCCTGTCGCGCGCGCTCGATGCCGGCGATCTGCTGGAGGCGCTGCTCAAGCCCCTGCTGTTCGCGCTGCTGGTGGCGCTGATCGCGACGGTGAACGGAACCCGAGCCGGCCGCGACCCGGCCGGCATCGGTCGCGCCGGGACGGCCACCATGATCGGTGCAGTGACGATTATCCTGGTCGCCGATCTGCTCTTCGCCCTCGCGGGCGGGTCCCGGGGATGACTCAAGCGGCACTGGATCTGGCGGGGGTGTTCCAGCACGTGCGCGGACATCGCGCACTCAACGACATCAACCTGTCGGTGCCGGCCGGCGCTTGGCTGCTGATCGTCGGCCCCAACGGCGCCGGCAAGAGCCTGCTGACGCGTCTGATCCTGGGGCTCGACACCCCTTCCGCCGGCACCGTCGAAGTCCTCGGACAGGACTTGCGGGCACTCGACGACCGGGGGATGACCCGACTGCGGGGCGAGATCGGGGCCGTTCTCCAAGGTGGTTCTCTATTGGCAAGCCTGAGCGTGATCGAAAACCTGTTGCTGCCGCTGCGCCGACTGCCCGGCACGCGCGAGGAAATGGCCCGCGCCGCGCGTCTTGCCATGACCCTGCTGCGACTCGATGGGCTCGAACATCACCTGCCGCGCGATCTGTCGCCGGGGCAGCGGCGTCGAGTCGAGCTGGCGCGCGCACTGATCCATCGCCCCCGGCTTCTGGTCTGGGACGGACTCACCGACGGCCTCGACGCGCCGGCGACACTTGAGGCGCTGCAAGTCCTGCGCGAGCAACGGGAGAGCACCAAGCTGACCCTGGTCGCCACCGACAACCGCGCCGACGCGCTGGAGGCGGCGTGCGATCGGGTCGCAGTGCTCGATCGCGGCGAGCTGCTGTTCGAGGGTCCACCGGCGGATCTCGTGCGGGCCGCGGCCGAACGCCTAGAGCTCAACTACGTGCTGCGAGGACACCCGTGAGCCGCCCCGAGAGCCGACTGGACCGACTCTACTCGCCCCCCGAGATCGGCGCGCCCGGCAAGCGGGCGGCCCGCGGTCGCGACCGCGACCTGCTTCTCGCCGGTGCCTTCATCCTTGCCATGGCCGCGGTGGCCGTCGTGAGCTTCGCGATCCTGCAACCGGGCCTGTTCGGCAAGTCGTATCGGCTGCACGCCTACTTTGCGGACGCCAAGGGGCTGTTCACCGGCGTGCGGGTAATCCAGAACGGCTACGTCATCGGTGGCGTCGAGGGCGTGACGCCGATCTTCCCCGGAGACGAGGCGCACGCCCGCCGCTGTCCGTCGAGCAGCGACGCCGGGGGAGGCGCGCTCGCC
>JBGSTR010000028.1:0-2086 GCA_041736365.1 Chromatiaceae bacterium
ACCGATGCCGCCGCCGGCGCCGGTGATTAGGACACGCTGGGATTCGAGATTCATCGCGTCATCCCCCCTTGACCGCGGTGCCGCCGGCGTCGGCCAGCTTGGCGCGTACCTCGGTGAGCAGCGACTGGATCTCCTTGGTCCGCCCCTGATCCGCCAGCGCGCGGTTGGGTCGCGGCGGGGCTTGCAGGGCGTGCTCCAGGTATTGCGCGGACTCCTTGTAACGTCCCTGAGCGAACAGGAAGTCGCCGTAGAGATAGTTAGGATCGATGCCGTTGGGGTTGATGGCCAGCGCCTTCTTGAAGTAGCTCTCCGCCTTGTCCTTATCGCCGAAACCGAGCGGCCAGCCCGGCACCTTGGCATAGAGTGCGCCGAGTGAGGTGTAGACAGACCCGTTCAGGGCCTTCGGATCGACGGCCTCCGCGCGCAGCAGCAGGTCGCGCGCCTCCTTCGCCATCCCCAGACCGCTCAGGCCGCCTTGAACCCCGGCATGGCTGCTGAGCGAGATGGCTTCCCAGATCAGTGGCTCGGCACGTCCCGGGTAATGGGCTGCGACGGTCTTTGCTTCGCCATCGAGCTTGGTGAATGCCTCGCCCTTGGCCTGGGCGGGGGTCTGATACATCGCCTGCGCCCACTGCTCCTGGATGCTCAGGATCGACTGGTCGAGGCCGGTTTCGGCCCGGACAGGGCTCGTTGCAAGGCAGACCGCGGCCAGGGCCAGGGCAGAACAAAGGGGGCGGATTTTGCGGTTCATGCGGCGCTCCTCTCGGATTCGCTGGAAACGGATAGGGAACGAAAGATGTCGCCGTATAGGCGGTAGAACATGGGCGCGGCGTGGAGCACGGCGGCACGGTCGGCCGGCTCGTCGAGCCGGTCGAGCAAGTCTTGCAGGCCCCGCAAATGCTCCTGATCGAGTGCACCGTGGGACGTCAGATAGCGGAACGCGCTCTTCGGCAGCCCCAGGCGCCCCTGCATGACCTCGGCGGCGCGGGTGGCAAGTGCCACGCTGGTCCCTTCGAGCACGAACACCATGCCGAAGAAGCCCACTGGATTGCCTCGCGCGATCAGGTCGTAGGCGTAGGCCACCATCAGCTCGGTAGCCGGGAGCGGGGTTGCGGTACGCGCGGCGTCCGGGTCGCCGCCCGCCGCGGCGATGTCGTCCAGAATCCACTGCTCGTGGCCGATCTCCTCGGTGATGTAGTCGGCGACCGCGGCTCGCAGCCATTCCAGCCGCGCCGGCAGCCGGGCTCCGCAGGCCATGAGCAGGGGGACCGTGTGGCGGACGTGATGGTAGGCCTGGCCGAGGAAGGCCGCGTATTCGTCTCGGTCCACCGCCCCCGCGAGGGCTCGCTTCACGATTGGGATTGAAGCAAAGCCGGCCCGCGCCGATTCGGTCGCGACGCTCACCTGGTTATACAGCGACATGCTGTGTCTCTCCTTCGTAGAGCCCTTCGATCCGATCGCGATAGCGCAGGGCGACGGAATCCCGTCGGATGGCCCCACTCCCGCTTGCAAGATCGTTGTGCTGGTTGAATGGCTCCGCGGCCAGCACCCAACGGGTGACGCGGGCGTAATCCGGCAGACGCCGATTGATGGCATGCACGGCGGACTCCACCCGGGCCGGGCCTACCGGCCCCCGTGGCACGATTACGGCGGTGTTGAACGGACGGCCCTCCCCAAAGACCACCGCCTGGGCGATGTCCGGGTGGCTGGTGAGCTCGCCCTCTACCCATTCGGGGGCCACGTTGCGACCGAAGGCAGTGGCGAAGGCACTCTTGCGCCGCCCGGTAAGGCGCAAAAAGCCATCGGGATCCAGGTACCCGAGGTCTCCCGTGGCCCAGGGCCCGCCGCGATGCGGCTCGCTTCCCAAATAGCCGAGAAACCCGGATCCATGCACCAGGACCTCGCCCGAGGGGCTCAACGAGATGCCGACGTGCGGCAGGGGACGGCCCACGCTGGCGCGACGCTCGGCGCTCGGGAGATTGAGACAAACCACCGAGACCGCCTCCGAGAGTCCATAGCCCTCGAAGACCGGGATACCCAGGGCTTGGGCCTGCTCGATCAGCGCGGGCGAGACCGGGGCACCACC
>JBGSTR010000031.1:0-1970 GCA_041736365.1 Chromatiaceae bacterium
CGCCAACGAATCGAGGTCCAGCGAGTCGGCCGCTCGCGTCGCGCGGATCCCGCGTACCCTTTCGTCGAGCATTGGTCCGTGGCGGCGCAATCGAGCCGGAAGCGCACTCAGCAGCGCCACGCCCAGCGGTTGTTGGTAATAAGCCGCGGCCCAAAGGATCAGGGACAAGTCCCGAGCCGTGAGCAGCGGTCGCGGGTCGAGGACGGCCTCGACCGGCTTGAGATCGCCCAACTCGGGGTCGCGCTCGCCCGCCAGCTCCACCAGTAGACCGACCCGCCGGCTGCTCCCGAACGGAACCAGTAGACGCAGGCCCGGGACCAACCGATCCCGCGGAACGTTCACCGGTGCCAGATAGTCGAATAGACCTGCGACCGGCGCGGCCACGGCCACGCGAAGGATCGGCGTTTGATCCGCTCGATCGTTGGGGCTCGATTCATTAGCCAACGGCCCACCCCGCAAGTCTAATCGATGGGGAACGGTGTAAAGCAACGAACGAGGTAGCGTCCGCAACCGCAAATCCGATTCCTGGCCCCTTGGTCGGGGACATTCTCGAGGGGTTCAACCTAGCCATCAATTCTGTGACCGAGCTCACTTAATCCCGGCAACTTGCTGTCGAACAATGCGAAACACCTTCCTATGCACAATTGTTGTGGATAACTCTGGGGATAGTCCGTCTTGATCGGCCTATAGGGTGCTTGTACGTTGACCCGGCGCGGTTCTGAGCAAAACGTGACCATCCTCCCGTGCATAATATTTTCAATCGCTTACTGCTCCAATCTGGAGCTTCGCTGAAGCGGTTGCCACGCGGATCCGGCGTCGGGCACAGAGCCTCGATGTGTGGATGCGCGGCGTCCGTGAACGGCCGGCGGCGAGTCCACCGGCGGCAAGGGTAGGCGTTTTCGCAGCTTCTCGGCAGTCCCGCTCGGTCCCGCCGCGGTGGCGCGCGCCCGCGTCGGAGCACCGCTGTTGGATCGCACCCATGCGCTTGCGCGATCGATGCATCCGTGTATCATGCCGCGTAGGATCGCATCGCAACCCGCTATGACGCCACTGAACCAACAGGTTCTGCGAACGGATCTAGCGGGAATGCCGCTGGAGTGGGTGGACTATCGCGCCGCCGCCCGGCTGTATTTCCTTGGCCAAGTCGCCTATGCCTGCGGCGATTCCTTGTTCCTCCTGCGCGGAGGCGTCAACGCGGTCAGTCAGCGGCGCAGCGAGCTGCGCATCCACTCGATCATTGCCACCTTCGGCCAGCACCATGCGCTGGCCAAGCTCCGCGACGATTATGTCCCCCCGTTGTCCAATCGCACGCTGTTCGAGCGCGACGACCACATGTGCATGTATTGCGGCAGTCGCTTCTCGGGCCGCCACCTATCCCGCGACCACGTCCGCCCTTCGAGCAAGGGTGGCGCCAACCAGTGGACCAACGTGGTTACCGCCTGCGTGCGCTGCAACAACTTCAAGGCCGGGCGAACCCCCGAGGATGCGCGTCTGGAGCTGTTGGCGGTGCCCTTCACCCCGACCCACGCGGAGTACATCTATCTCATGGGCCGCAACGTGCTGGCCGATCAGATGGAGTTCCTCCGCGCCCACTTCCCGCGCTCGAGTCCACTGCACAACAGGACCCGTCGCCGGCCTGTTTCGTGACCCATTGGAATGATATCGCCGCCGATATCGCCGCGGCCACCGGCGAGCCGTTCCATGCGCGCGAGCCCCGCTCGGTTGGCGGCGGCTGCATCAACGAGTCGGTCGTGCTCTGCGACGACAGCCGTTGTTTCTTCGTCAAGCTGAACCGGGCCGAGCGCCACGCAATGTTCGCAGCGGAGTCGGAAGGACTCGCGCTGATTGCCTGCACCGGCACCATCCGCGTTCCCCGGCCTGTCTGCGCGGGCGTCACCGCCGAGCACGCCTACCTGGTCATGGAGCGGCTCGATCTCGGCGGGCGTGCGAGGGACGCCGAGGCCGGGCGG
>JBGSTR010000034.1:0-2125 GCA_041736365.1 Chromatiaceae bacterium
TGGAACGCTATCTGGCACAGGAGCACGCCGCACACGGCGCAACACCACTGGCACTCACCTCGCGGCTCGGGGACCTCACCGCCGACACACTCGTTGCGCCACGCAGGCTGCCCGCCCGGCGCGGCTGGTACTGGATCACCGAAGCCTGGGCGCTTTTCCGGCAGCGGCCGCGGCCCTGGATTGGAGCCCTGGCGGTTTGTTATCTCGCGGCCGCGGTCCTGCTGACCTTGGTACCGAGCGCCGGGGTCCCGGCGGTGACCGTGGTCGACCCGATCCTGATCGCCGGCCTAATGCTGGCCGCCCACGCTCAGCAAGCCGGCGCGCGCTTGGATTTCCGCTCTCAGATCGCGGCATTGCGAGCCCACGGTCGCGCCCTGGCGTGGCTGGGACTGGTCTATTTGATGCTGGCGCTCGGCGTGGGATTGACCACCGTCCTGGGGGCACTCGTGCTGTTGCCGCTGCGGGCGCCGAGGCTCGCGTCGGCGATCGGTACGTTTGATCTATCGATGCGGATCGAGCCCGTGCTGATGCTGCCGCCGCTGTTGGGGCTGCTGGTCGCGGTTCCGGCCACCATGGCGACCGTGTTCGCCCCGGCCCTGGTGGCGCTCGACAATGTCAGGGTGACGCGAGCACTTAAGCTCAGTTTCCTGGGCTGCATCAAGAACACCCCCGCGTTCCTGGTCTTCGGACTCGTCGCGGCGGGCCTGCTGGTGCTGGGCGCCCTGCCCATGCTGCTGGGCCTGATCGTCGTCACCCCGGTACTGGTGATTGCGCTCTACGTGGCCTACCGGGATATCTACTATCGCTGACGCGGCCGAGGGTTCCCGGGTCGCTCACGCCGTCCGACCGCGCGCGGACGCGGTTTGCGCGACATTGGGGGGCTAGCCACCCCGTCCTGCCGCCGCTCGGCGGGCACCAGATGCTGCTTGCCGTTGCCGATCAGGTCGGCGCGCCCCATCGCGGTCAGCGCCTGGCGCAGCAGCGGCCAGTTGTGCGGGTCGTGATAGCGCAGGAAGGCCTTATGCAGGCGCCGCTGGCGCGCGGACTTGATTACGGCGACCCGCTCCGAGCTCCGGCTCACCCGCTTCAATGGGTTGCGACCGGTGTGGTACATGGCCGTGGCAATCGCCATGGGCGTGGGCATGAAGGCCTGGACCTGGTCCGGCCGGAAGCGGTTGTGCTTCAGCCACAGCGCGAGATTGAGCATGTCCTCGTCGCTGGTTCCGGGGTGGGCCGAGATGAAGTACGGGATTAGAAACTGCTCCTTTCCCGCCTCACGCGAATAGCGATCGAACAGCGCCTTGAAGCGATCGTAGGTGCCTATTCCGGGCTTCATCATCTTCGACAGCGGGCCGGCCTCGGAATGCTCGGGGGCGATCTTGAGGTAGCCGCCGACGTGATGGGTCACCAGCTCGCGGATGTACTCGGGGGAGCGCACCGCGAGGTCGTAGCGCAACCCCGACGCGATCAGCACCCGTTTTACACCCGGCACCGCGCGTGCCCGACGGTAGAGCCGGATCAGCGGCGTGTGATCGGTGTCGAGGTTGGGACAGATCTGCGGATAGACGCAGGACAGTCGCCGGCAGGCGGACTCGATACGCCGATCGCGGCAGGCCAGCCGCCACATGTTTGCGGTCGGACCGCCCAGGTCGGAGACGGTACCGCTGAAGCCGGGGGTGCGATCGCGAATCTTGCCGATCTCGCGCAGGATGGATTCTTCCGAGCGGCTCTGGATGATGCGGCCCTCGTGCTCGGTGATGGAGCAGAAGGTGCAGCCGCCGAAGCAGCCGCGCAGGATGTTGACCGAGAAGCGGATCATCTCCCAGGCCGGAATTCGCGTTTCTCCATAGGCCGAATGCGGCCGGCGGGTATAGGGCAGCTCGTAGACCCGATCGAGCTCCGCGGTGGTCAGCGGAATCGGCGGCGGGTTCAGCCACAGGTCGCGATCCCCGTGCGCTTGCACCAGGGCGCGGGCATTGCCGGGATTGGTCTCGAGATGAAACACCCGCGACGCGTGGGCATAGAGCACCGGGTCGTCGCGCACCTGCTCGAATGACGGCAGCCGCACCACCGATCGCTCGCGTCTCGCTCGCCGGGTGCGCACATCGGGACCCGCAACGAGAGC
>JBGSTR010000054.1:0-2675 GCA_041736365.1 Chromatiaceae bacterium
TGCGCGAGGCGCGCGAGGAGGCGATTGCGAAGTCGCTGGGCGACCGTTCCTTTCGCCAACGGGTACAGGCCAGCGAGCTCAAGATGCAGAGCCACCTCGACCTGGTGCGCTGGAATCTGGTACAGGACGTCGAGCGCCGGCTGCGCGATCGGATGCACACTCTTATCGGCGAGGAGGACGCCTACGCCGAATGGCTGGAGGCCCTGATTCAGACCGCGGCCGCCACCATCGAGCGCGATGCCCTCGTGGTATCCGCAAACTCCCGGGACTCCAACCGTCTGCGGACACGCTGGGATGCGATCACCGACAACCTTCCGGCCGGACGTAAGGCGACCCTCTCCGACGAGCCGATCGAAACTCTGTGCGGGGTTCTGGTCACCAGCAGGGACGGGCGTATCCGCGTGGACAATACCTTCGAGGGCCGGCTGGAACGGCTGCGCCCGCGCGTACAGCAGGTGATTCTGGAGCGCCTGCTGCCGAGCGGATTCGATACCGGCAACATCTTCAGCGGATGAGATCATGAGTGAATCAAGCAGAATCGGCGTCATCCGCGACATCAACGGGCCGATCGTGACCATCGATCTGCCAGGGGTGCGCAGCGGCGAGCAGGTGAAGATCGGCGAGCTGGGATTGTTCGGCGAGGTGATCTCGCTGCGCGGCCGGCAGGCCGTGGTCCAGACCTACGAATCCACCGACGGGGTGCGCCCCGGCGAGCCGGCCCAGGGTCTCGGCTGGCCGCTCTCCGTCGAGCTCGGCCCCGGCCTCATGGGCGGCATCTTCGACGGCGTTCAGCGCCCGCTGGAAAAGATTGCCCTCGAGTCCGGCGACTATATCCGCCGCGGCATCGACGTCGCGGCACTCGACCGCAGCAAGCTGTGGGAATTCGAGCCCAACAAGGCGCTCGAGCCCGGCGCCAAGATCGGCCCCGGCACGGTGCTGGGGACGGTCGAGGAGACGAAATCGGTACAACATCGGATCCTCGTGCCGCCCCGGATCGAAGGGGAGCTGGAGGAAATCGCGCCACCCGGCGACTACGACGTCGAGGCTACCATCGCCCGGGTGCGCGACCCGCAGGGACGCAGCCACCGGCTGAGCCTCTACCACCGCTGGCCGGTGCGCAAACCGCGACCCTATCTGCGGCGCGACGACGGCGTGTCGCCATTGATCACCGGACAACGGGTGATCGACACCTTCTTCCCGCAGCTAAAGGGCGGCAAGGGGGCGGTACCGGGTCCGTTCGGGGCCGGAAAGACCGTGGTTCAGCAGCAGATCGCTCGCTGGTCGAATGCCGATATCGTGATCTACGTCGGCTGCGGCGAGCGCGGCAACGAGCTGGTCGACGTGCTCGAGAGCTTTCCCGCACTGGACGACCCCTACTCCGGGCGCAAGCTCATGGAGCGCACCCTACTGGTCGCCAATACCTCGAACATGCCGGTGGTCGCGCGCGAGGCATCGGTCTACGTCGGCATCACCATGGCCGAGTACTACCGCGACATGGGCTACGACGTGGTCATGCTCGCCGATTCCACCAGCCGCTGGGCGGAGGCCCTGCGCGAGGTATCCGGCCGGCTCGGCCAGATGCCGGTGGAGGAAGGCTATCCGGCCTATCTGGCCTCGCGCCTGGCGGCGGTCTACGAACGCGCGGGTCGCGTCGAGAGCTACGGCGCGGGTGCGGGCTCGGTGACCCTGATCGGCGCGGTCTCGCCACCCGGCGGCGACTTCTCCGAGCCGGTGACCAGTCACACCAAGGACATCATCGAGACCTTCTGGGCGCTCTCCAAGGAGCTGGCGGATGCCCGTCACTATCCATCCATCGACTGGGTCACCAGCTTCTCCGGTCACGTGCAGACCGCGGCTCAGTGGTGGCACAAGGAGGTGGACCCGAACTGGGAGAAGCGTCGGACCGCCGCACTGGCACTGCTGGCGCGCGACGCCGAGCTGTCGCGTATCGTGAACCTGGTCGGCCCCGAAGCCCTCTCCGACGCCCAGCGCTGGGAGCTGGAGGGTGCGGCGCTGGTCAAGGAAGGCGTCCTGCAGCAGAGCGCGCTCGATGACGTGGACACCTTCTGCTCGCCCCAGAAGCAGTATGCACTCGTCGATCTGGCGATCAGCATCTACAAGCGCGGCGCCGCCCTGATCGACCTCGGTGTGCCCGTGATGGAGCTGCAGAACCTGCCGCTCCTGGCCAAGATGCGCCGCATCAAGTCGATGTACACCAGTGACCAAATGGACCAGATCCAGGCCTTCCGCCGGGAGGTCGACCAGGTGATGGAGAGCATCCACGTCGAATACGCAAAGCACCGGGAGCACACGTAGAGATTCCCAGCGCAAACCAGCGCAATCGTTGCGCGCAATCGGCTCGGCCGAGGCCCCGGATCCGCATGCATTCACAGGACCGTTAGACCATGAGCATCAAAGACTACCGTACCGTAGCAGAGGCCCGCGGCGGCCTGCTGGTGGTCCGGGACGCACCCGGCGTCGCGTTCGGCGACCGCGTGCGCATCGAGGACCATGCCGGTGGGGTGCGCAACGGACAGGTGATCCGCGCGGCCGACAACGAGGTGCTGGTTCTGGTCTTCGAGGGTACCGATGACCTTGATCTGGAAAGCACCTGGGTGCGCTTTTTGGACGAACCGGTCGAGATCGCACTCTCGGTGGAGCTGCTGGGCCGGGAG
>JBGSTR010000076.1:0-3633 GCA_041736365.1 Chromatiaceae bacterium
ATGCGGCTGCGCAAGGCCGCGCGACTGGACGAGGCCCAGCTCAACGACATACTTGAGCGGATCGAACGCCTGTCGCAGCGCTCGGGCGAGGTGCTGGACAGTTTACGGGCGTTGATCCGTCGCCGCGTCCAGCCGCCGCGCCCGCTGGACCTCGAACGAGCCGCGGAGTCGTGTCTGAGACTGCTGCATGAGCGCATTGCGCAACATGGCGTCCGCGTCGAGCGGGATTACGAGCCAGAATTGCCGATGCCCATGGGGGATCCGCACGAGTTGGAGCAGGCGGTGCTGCAAATAGTGGGCAACGCGTTGGAAGCGATGCAACAATCCAGTCGACGAGAGCGCCGACTGACGATCGGCACCCGCCGCGATCGCGAGCACGATCGGGTTGTGCTGGAGATCGCGGATACGGGCGACGGGATTCGTGACGAGATTGCGGAGCGTATCTTCGAACCCTGGGTGACGGACAAGGCGGATGCGCTGGGAATTGGCCTGTCGATCGCGCAGACGATTATCGCGCGATTCGGTGGCCGGATTCGAACGGTGAGCACGGCCGTGGGCGCTCGCTTTTGCGTCGAGCTGCCGGTGTCCGCGGGGGAGCGAGCATGAGCGACGGGCCATTGGTGCATGTGGTCGACGACGATCCGGACATCCGCGAGGCACTCGCGATGCTGTTGAGCTCCGTCGACCTCGAGGTTCGCACCTATGCCAGCGCCGATGCTTTCCTAAGCGCGCCGGCGGAGCCGCACCGCGGCCCCGCGTGCATGTTGCTCGACGTGAGGATGCCGGGTATGAGCGGCATGGCGCTGCTGGAGCGCCTGAACGAGCGCGGAACGCCGCCGCCGATCATCGTCATGACCGGTCACGGCGATATCGACATGGCGGTACGTGCCATGAAGCTCGGGGCGATGGATTTCGTGACCAAGCCCTTGGCTCCCCAAGCGCTGCTCGAGAAGGTGCAGGACCTATTGCGACGGGGTCCGCCGACGGCGGAGCCGGTCGGCGAAGCGGCTGCGGCCGTCGCGATGGAGTCGCTTACGTCGCGCGAGCGTCAAATCTTTGATCGTCTGGTTGCCGGCGCGTCGAACAAGGCCATTGCGCTGGATCTGGAGATCAGTATCCGCACCGTCGAGACCCACCGAGCGCGCATCATGGCCAAGCTCAACGCCAAGTCGCTGGTCGATCTGGTCCTGATCGCGGTGGCCCAGCCACAGAACAAGTGATTTTATTGGTGATCGAACAAGGCGCGGCGGCGACTGGCGCTCGGATGCCTCTGATCGGGTGAGAGGGCGACAGAGGCGAAGGCCCGAAAGCGAGAGCGCGAAAGTGTCCCGCGGGTGGATGGCCGGGCAACGCGGACGTTGCCCGACCCATTTCCGATTACTTCTCGACTACACCCTCAACCGTAACCTCCACGCGGCGGTTCGGTCCGTAGCACGCGATCAGTGCGGCCCGGCTCGTAGCCTGGGCGCAATCCTCGGGCGTGACCTTGAGCTGAGTCGAGCCGAAGCCCCGGGCGGTGATGCGGTCGGACGTCACGCCGTCGCTGACCAGCTGAGTGCGCACCGTATCGGCGCGACGCTCGGAGAGGCCTTGGTTGTAGGCATCCGATCCGATCGGGTCGGTGTGTCCATCGACCTGCACCGAGTTGTAGGACACCTGGCTCAGATCGTTGGCGAAGTTGTTCATCGTGCTGACGCCGGTGGACGTCAGGTGGTCTTCGTCGAACCCGAACAATGCATCGGCGGAGAGCTCGTACTTGCGGGTGACCGGAGCGGAGCGGGTGCCGATCGGGATCACGATGCCGGCGGTGACGATCCAGTCGCCGAAGCTGTCGTTGGTGCGCAGCTCCGAGGAGTTCTGGTCATAGCGGTAACGACCGTCGACGCGGAATGAGACGTACTCGCCCATGGGTACCAGAACGCCGGCGCCGGCCTCGGCCATGAAGCTCCATTTGCTGCTGCCGCTCTCGCAGACGGGGACGCCGTTCGCGCCGATATTGGTCGGTGTCTGGTCGCAGCCGAAGTCGTCGCTGATTGCACCGAGGCCGGCGAGGAGGAACGGCTGTACCGGACCGCGGTTGAGGAAGAACAAGCCGTCGAGCGCGATATCGCCGACCTCGAAGTCGCCCTGAGGCACGTCGAGCGGGTCGCCGTTGCTGGTCAGGTTGGTGAAGGTTGCGCGCAGCTCCAAGTTCAGCCACTCGTTGATCGGCTTGCCGCCGGCGATGCCCCAGCCCGCGCCGTCATCGGTACCCCGGTTCGTATCCGCCCAGGTGTAGGTCGCGAAGGGGCTGATGTACCACCGATTGTCGAAGGTCGGCGCGTACGAAGATGGTGTGGTGGAGTACTCCAACGATTCGGCCTGGGTGACCAGCGGGCTCGCCAGGACGATTGCGGAAATAGCCGAAATGCATACCTTTTTCATGATGTTCCCCCAAAAAATGCGATAGCGCGCTATCGCCGAGATGACTGCACGGTAAACCGAAACTTTGCCTTCACCGGTGGCCGCAGGTCGCATCCGGGTTGCGGAAGCCGCGCCTGAAGCGGCCGTCGCGGATATTGCCGGTTGGTGCAAAAATAGCACATGTATCTTTCGCATGCCGAATAAAATTTTTCTAGCCTCTACGAAGCGACCTCCTACGCAAAACCGAGTCAAAAAGGGGGCGTGATCGAGCACGCAACCGTATCCTAATAGCAACAGAATTGCGGTTTTCGGGGGGCCGGCGGCTGGCGCGATCGATTCGGGTTGCAATGACGTAGTGATTCCGAGACGGGTGCAACGCGCATTCGCCGCAGCGGGGGGTGGGGATCGAGTCGCCGCGCTAGTCGTCGCGGCCCTCGCACTCGAGCCTCCAGTTTGCGTACGGCGCGAAAACCGCTCGGTGCCCGGTCGCCGCTGGCGCCCACGGCGTATATTGCGGGCCCCGGGGCAGCGGCCGGGAGATGGCGACTTGAAATTGCCCGAAGAAGGGCAGCTAAGACTATAATGAGCCGGAATATTCAGGGGGGACACATGGCACAGGCAACCAGGCACGGGCAACTAACCTTCAGCGATTACGTCGAACGAGCCCTGCGCGAGGGGGCGATGTGGACACTGATGTGCGTCGCCCTCTACTTGGTGCTGTCGCTCGCCAGCTACTCGCCCGAAGACCCGGGATGGTCCTACGTCGGCGAGACCTCCACGGCCACCAACGCCGGTGGGCTCGCGGGCGCTTGGTTCGCGGACGTGAGTCTGTATCTCTTCGGATTCTTCGCCTATCTGCTGCCGGTCATGCTCGGTTGGAGCGCATGGCTGGTGTTTCGTGGCCGCGGCGAGGAGCCGGGGCTGCGCACCTGGCTGCTGGCGATGCGCTGGATTGGCTTCCTGCTAACGCTGGCGGCGGGTTGCGGCTACGCGTCGATCCACTTGGCCGCGCTCGGTGCCCACCTGCCCAACGGTACCGGCGGCGGTTTGGGGCTGTTCGTCAGCGGCCGGATGCTCGAAAGCTTTAATCCTTCCGGCACCGGCGTGCTGCTCGGCGGCGCCCTGCTGGTGGGGGTTACGCTGTTCGCGGGGATCTCTTTGATGGCGTTGCTGGACGCCTTGGGCGCCGACGTGCTGCAGCTCGCCGGCGTGCTCTGGGCCGCCGTCGGC
>JBGSTR010000609.1:0-2684 GCA_041736365.1 Chromatiaceae bacterium
CCTCGGCGCGGTCGGGCAGCGGCTGAAACGCGGCGAGCTGCTCCGGCTTCTCGTTGACCAGCCAGTCGCGCAGCGCGGCGCGCGTGTCCTGGTTGGTGAAGTAACGGAAGTGCGACACGTCGGTGCCGCGATCGAACAGCACCCGCGAGCCCGCCTTCTGCGCGATGCCGGCGAGCATCGCTGGCGTGTCGACGACCAGATCGTTGTCGACGCTATCGAAGAGCACGAAGTCGGTGAGCAGCAGTCCCAGCCGCGTGAGCAGATTGCCGCCCTGGATGTCGCCAGCGATCGCCGCCATCCGGATGCCAGGCTGACCGGCGCTTCGCGCAGCAGCCAGGCCATGGGCGAGTCGGGCAGCATCGCTTCGATGCCTGGCACGAGGTGCGGATTGGTTCGGCTCTTCGCGATATCGACGACGACCCGCTTGAACGCCGAGTAGAAGGGGCTGCCGAACAGAAACGGCACCTGTCCGATCAGGGTCAGCAGGCCGGATAGAAAGAGGTCGAAGTTGCCGCTCGCGAGCAGGGTCCCGTGCGCGGGGCTGGCAATGCGCACATAGCGCTGGATCCTGAGCTGCTTCTTGCGCAGCTCGGCCGACACGAGTCGCAGCTCCTTCCGGTGCTTGGCGTGCGCTGTATCGAGCTCCTTGAGCACGCGCTTGGTTTCGTCTTCGCTCGGATCGCCGATGCCTTCGAAGCCGAACTTGTAGCGGCCGATCAGCGAATCGAAGTCCGTCAGGCAGAGGAGGTCAGTAACCAAACCGCCGCGCGAGTGCGATACGAGGTTGACGTGGGCACCCTGCGGCAGTGCGCGCACGAGCTGCAGCGCGTTCGTGATGGGACTTTCGGACAGGGTCCTGTGCTCGAACGCGTAGATGCGCTGGCCGAAGCGGGCCTCGAGCGCGGCCCAGACGTCTTGCCCACTGGAACGGAGCTCGCCGAAGCTGCCGAGCGTGCTCGATCCGGTCCCGTGCACGAACACCAGCAAAGGCTTCTTCGCCGTCTCCGCGGCGTCAGGCGTGGGGACAAGGTTTGCCGGCTGGAAATCGGTCGGGCTGCCTCCGGACCCGGCCCAGCGATACAGACCAGGCTCGCGCCCGAGCTTGCTCTCGATGGCCGCCATCAGCGCCTTGGTGCCCAGCCAGGTGACGCCCAGCTCCGCGACATCCCCGACCGCCTCCCGCGCCGCCTCGGAGATCGAATCGACCTTCCCGGTGTCGACGAGGAAGGTGAAGACTTTCGAAACGAGGCCGCCGACCACTCTCGTCAGTGCACCGCGGCTCGCGCCGCTTTCGTCGCGGAGCTTGTCGAAGAGGATTTCGCCGTCGTGTCCAAGGAGATCCGGACGGCTCTGCGCGAGCGAGGCCTGCAGTCGCTTGGCGCTGGTGACGAAGGTGCTGCCATCGACCAGCTCGAGCACCAAGATCTCGGTGTCGGCCGCCGCGTACTGCAGACCGGCCGTCGCATCGGCGGCGCTGCGCGCGCCGGCGCTCACGTCGAAGGTCCGGATGGGCTTGAGGTACCCCGGAGGCAGGAAGGGATCGGTCTCGGCAGTACCGGATCGCGCGCCGGTGGTCAGCAGGGCGGGCAGGCGGGGCGGCAGCTCGCGCGCGGAAAGCGTGATCTGGATCGTCTCGGCCATCGTGTCCCCCTCTCTATCCCTCACCGCGCGGGCTCAGCGGCGGAACGCCGTCAGGCGAATATCTCTCGCCGCCTCGCGTCGGCGCTGCCTAGGATCTGCGGGCTTTGCGGATAGGACACGGAGGGCAGGAAACTCGGGTTGATTGCGGCCATCCATTCGGCGTAAGACGCACCGGGCCGAAGCGTTTTCAGTGTCTTCAAGGCGTAGTAGGTGAAGGCGCCATTCGGACGGCCCTTGATCCTCGCGTCGTAGCTGAAGTTGTTTGGCCCTTCTTTGCAGCCGGCCAGCAGCAGGTCTCCGGTGCCGCGCGACATGGCGGTGGCGAAGGGCGATATCCCGCTGGTGACGGTCACGGTCGGCAGCGGCTTGCCGCTGGCGCCACGCGGCAGCTTGTCGGCCGGCAGCCAGTTGCCCATCGGCATGAAGCGCGGTCGGGGCACGTCGTCGGCATCCGGGTCCGCCGCGGCCGCGCGCGTCACGGTGCCCGAGTGGCAGCTGTCGGAGATCAACACCAATCGCACGCCGGCCGCACGGGCGGCGAAGAGCGCGTGAATCTCGTCGTCAATCAACGCGTCGCCGCTGGTCTGGACGTCATAGGGGCAAAGCGCCTCATCGAGTCCGTCGAGCTCGTCGCCATTGACATCGGGTACATAGGTGCCGTGGCCCGAGTAGGTGATGACGACCAGGTCGCCGCTACCCGCGCCGCCGATCGCGCTTTTGAAGCCGGCGACCATCGCCGCCTTGGTCGCTTCGCTGTCGATCAGCTTGCTGACCGCGAACCCGCGGCTGCCGAGCTCGGCCGCCCAGTCGTTCGCGTCGTTGATGCACCCCGCGAGATCCATCTGGGTCCCGGGATAGTTGTTGATGCCGATGCACAATGCGCGCTTGGCCATGCTGGGCTCCTTAACGGATGAACCGGCGGATGCACTCGAAGTGTCCGAAGTATAGCTGGCGTCCGAAAATGCGCGCTCAGGCGCCCCGCAGGCACTCCGCCGGGTCGATCCGGCTCGCCCGGTAGCCGGCCGCGACCGCGGCGATCAGCG
>JBGSTR010000120.1:0-4791 GCA_041736365.1 Chromatiaceae bacterium
GCGGTGGCGCCCGCGGAGGTGAGAATTCGACTCGGATCCGGCTGCGGCAGCCCCATCGAAACGAAGGCCGCCGCGACCTGCTCCGGGGTGCGGGTCGGATTATTGGTGACGAAGCAGTGCGGGCGAGCCGCGATCCGTGCCAGAAAGACGCCGGCGCCGGGCAACGGCCGCTCGCCGTGGAAGAGCACGCCGTCCATGTCGAGCAAAAGGGCGCGCGGTGCAAGACGCATCATTCGCGGATAATATCACGACGATACAGTAGGTTGGGGTGAGGAACGAACCCGAACGTCAACCGCCGGCGGGCGTTGGGGTTCGCTTTGCTCACCGCCAACCTACGCGGAGCTTATGGGCGTAGGTTGGCGGTGAGGGCACGAACCCCACGTTACTCGGGGCGTTTGAATCGTTGTGGTTCGCTGTCGCTCACCCCAACCTACGCCGTCAGTCGAGGTCCGCGGTTAGGGCGTCGCGGGTGGCGGTGGAGAGGTCCGCCTGGTGGCGATACTCCGGGTGGTCGATGCCGATCGCGAGTGCCGCGCCTTCCTTGAGTGCGGCGCACATCGGCGCGCTGAGATCGAAGCGCAGAAAGTGCACGGCAGAGGTCTTGGTGGCGTCTTCGCGCTCAAGATCCTCGTCGGCCACGGCCCACACCTTGTCGCTGTCCGCGACCTGGACCCAGACCTTGTCCTCGATCCCGCGCAGTCGCGCGAGCGCATCGCGGCGCTCGTCGATGTCCGGGTACTCGATCATGAAGGTCGCCTTCCAGTTGCTCCCGTCCGGGATCAGCGGATTGTAGGCGTCCAGCTCGTCCTGGATGCCGGCGGCCTCGAAGATGCGCTCGGCACGCAGCATCTCCTGAATCTGGTACTGCATGGTCAGCCGGTCCTCGAAATAGAGTGTGGCGTGCGGACCGACGGGTACCTGCCGGTTCTTCTTGTGCGCCATCACCCGGTTGCGAAAGTCGCTGCGGATGCCGGAATAGTCTTCGAGGCTGTAGAGGTCTTCTCGCGTCAGTTGCATGATCGTCTCCGATTGAAATTGACGTGTGATGCACGGGGGCCTCGCAGGGCCCCCGCGAGGGTTCAGATGCCGTAGGCCAGGCGCAGCAACGCCAGCGGGTGCTGCTGCTCGCCATCGCGACCGAGTGCATGTGCGATGTGCGCGCCGGCCATCGGGCAGTCGCTGCCGAAGTGATCCGGGCTCGCCTTCTCGACCCGGGCCGCGACCGGCTTCACGATCTTCATGGCGAACTCGTAGGACTCCTCCTTCACCGCGTAGGTCCCGTCGTGGCCGGAGCAGCGCTCGATGATGTCGACGGTGGTGTCCGGCACCAGCGCCAGGACCTCGCGTGTCTTCTGCCCGATGTTCTGGACCCGCTGATGACAGGAGGCCTGGTAAATCACGCTGCCCAGGGGTTTCTTGAAGTCCAGGTTCATCTTGCCGTGCTTGTTGCGCAGCATCAGATACTCGAAGGGGTCGAACATGTGCTCCTTGACCGCCTGCACCTCCGGATCGTCCGGGAACATCAGCGGCAGCTCTTGCTTGAACATGAGCACGCACGACGGGATCATCGCGACGATGTCCCAGCCGTCGTCGACCAGGCGCTTGAGCACCGGGATGTTGGCCTCCTTGGCCGCCTTGACCGCCTCCAGGTCGCCGAGCTCCAGCTTCGGCATTCCGCAGCACTGCTCCTTTTGGGCCAGCGTCACGGGAATCCCGTTGTGCTCGAACACCGCGATCAGATCCTCGTTGACGTTGGGCTCGTTGTAGTTGCCGTAGCAGGTGACGAACAGGGCCACCTTGCCGTTGGTGGGTCCGGCCGCCTCGCCGGTGGCGGTGCGCCCGATGCGCGCCTTCTCCTGCTTGCGCAGGGTGTCGCTGTGATATTCCGGCACGCGTGCGTCCTTGTGCACTTCGAGCACGGCTTCGAGCGCCTTGCGTGCCAAGCTGTTCTTGTTCGCGGCATTGACGATACCGGCGACCACCGGAATCCCGGCGAGCGAGCCGACCCGATCGGTGCTGGTGAGCACCCGGTCGCGGAACTTCGACTTGCCTTCCTTGAACTTGAACGCCTTGGCGCGAAGCATCAGGTGCGGAAAATCCAGGTTCCATTCGTGCGGCGGCACGTAGGGACACTTGGTCATGTAGCAGAGGTCGCACAGATAGCAGTGATCGACCACCTGCCAGTAATCGTCCTTGGCGACACCGTCGACCTCCATGGTCGAGGATTCGTCCACCAGATCAAACAACGACGGGAACGACTGGCACAGGCTCACGCAGCGCCGGCAGCCGTGACAGATGTCGAACACGCGCTCCAACTCCTTGAACAGCGACGTCTCGTCATAGAAGTCCGGACTCTGCCAAGCGATGGCGTGGCGAGTCGGTGCTTCGAGACTCCCTTCACGGTTGGTCGGTGCGGACATGGGCACGGTCTCCTCTGTTCACGAACTACATTGGGCCAGCCGGCGGTTCCCGACGGCGCGCGTCACTGACCCGTACATTTTGCAGCAAAGGACGATCAGTCCCAATGGGAGTTTTGGATCGGCTCGATAGGGAGCGCCCATGGTGCGGATAAACCCATTCGCTTCAGGTTATCGCCATTGAGGCCGGAGGAAGCCGACCGCCGCAAACCGCGGATTGCCTAGTCGTGAATCTTGACCCGATAGCGCCTTAGCTCCGCGCCCTCGCGCACGATATCGCCGGAGCGCAGCCGCAGCGCGCTGACGCCGCGGTCGCGGAAATAAAGCGCCAGGGTTTCGCGCACCACCGGAAACGCAAGCTCGTCCCAGGGGATCTCGTGCTCGGCGAAGAGTTTCACCTCCAGGCTCTCCTCGCCGGGGTGGAAGTCCAGATCCAACAAGCGGCTGCGGAAGATCATGTAGACCTGATCGATGTGCGGCAGGTTGAACAGGCTATACAGCTCACCGATCGCGACGCGCGCGTTCGCCTCCTCCAAGGTTTCGCGCGCCGCGCCGGCCTGAGTCGTCTCGCCCCGCTCCATAAAGCCCGCCGGCAGCGTCCAGAGCCCGTAACGGGGCTCGATCGCGCGCCGGCAGAGCAGGATTCTATCCTCCCATTCCGGGATGCAGCCGACGACGATCTTGGGGTTCTGGTAGTGGACCGCCCCGCAGCGCGGGCAGCAGTGTCGCGGCCGATTGTCGCCGGCCGGTACCTGGATGGCGACCTCGCCTCCGCAATGGCTGCAATAGTTCACGGGCGATCACCGAGTCTGTGGGCGGAATCCCTCGGGCAAGGGGGCGTGAGCAGGAAGATCGGGTTCGCTTGGGGAACAGTCAACACACACATCGGCCAGCAGGCCGAATCAGCTCCGGAAAAGCATCCGCGCGGCGCCTCGCGCCGCAAGCCAGGCGAATGCGGAAGGCGCTCAGGGCGTCGACGGGTTCGTAGCCTGGCGCGAGCGCTCGGCACGCTCGGCGGCGAGTGCGGCGATCTGTGCGCGGATCTCCGGGAAGCGATGCAGGAACTGGTGGAAGTCGCGCCCACTGAGCCTCGCGAAGCGGCAATAGTCGAGCGCCGTAACATCGGCGGTTCGGCGGTCGCCGCTGAGCAGGGCCATCTCGCCGAAAAACTCACCGGGACCGCGGGTATTGATCCGCCGTCCGTCGATCGTGACCTCGACCTCGCCCTTAGAGATCAGATACAGGGCGTCGGCCGCCTCGCCCCTGCGGATGATCCGCTCGCCCGGCTCCGCCGTATGCGGCTGGAAGTGCAGCACCAGCACCTCGCGCTGCTCGGGCGTTAGGTCGGCGAACAGGGGGAACCGAGCGGCCAGCTCTTCCGGGGTAAAGGTCTTGTGGGCCTGGGCGCGTTGTTCGGCCTCCTCGCGGGCGGCATCCAGCTCGGCTTGCAGCCGCGCCAGTGTCGGCGCCCGCAAGTCCTCGAAACGTCGCTTGAGGTTGGGTCGAGTGGCGATCCAGGCGTTCAGTCCGTCCACGGCCGCGAACACGAGTGGATTGAGGGTGATGGAGAGCACCGCGCCGGCCAAGATGAGATTAAACCCTTGGGCGTCCAGCAGACCGTAACTCAGTCCCAGCCCGCCGAGGATGAACGAAAACTCGCCGATCTGTCCCAACGCCGCGGCGACCGTGAGGGCAGTGCTCAAGGGATACCCGAGCAACAGCACGATGAGCATCGCCACCATCGACTTGCCGATCATGATCAGCCCCAGGACGGCGAGGATCATGCCCGGCTGCTGCACCAGGATCGAGGGATCGAACAACATGCCGACCGAGACGAAGAAGAGCACCCCGAACGCATCCTGCAAGGGCAGCGAATTGGTCGCCGCCTTGTGGCTTAGCTCGGACTCCTTGAGCACCATGCCGGCGAAAAAGGCTCCCAAGGCGAACGAGACGCCGAACAGCGTCGCGGCGGCGAAGGCAATCCCCAGGGCCATCGACAGCACGGCCAGGGTGAACAGCTCACGCGAACCCGTGCGCGCGACTTCTCGGAGCAACCAGGGCAGCACCCGAGGGCCGATCACCAGCGCGACGGCGACGAAAAGCGAGACCTTCAGCAGGGTGATACCGAGGGTCAGCAGCAGGCCGTGATCGGCCGCGGCGTGGGCACCCGGCTGAGCGGAGCCCCCGAGGACCCCGACCAGCGCGGGCAGCAGAACCAGCGCCAACACCATCGCCAGGTCCTCGACGATCAGCCATCCCACGGCGATCCGGCCATTGGTGGAGGTGAGAGTGTTGCGCTCGTCCAGCGCCTTGAGCACCACGACGGTGCTGGCCACCGACAGGCTGAGCCCGAGCACCAAGCCGCTCCCCGCGC
>JBGSTR010000123.1:0-3213 GCA_041736365.1 Chromatiaceae bacterium
GGAGCCGCCCGAGCCACTGCCGACGCCCGAGCCGGTGGTGTCCGAGCCGCAGCAGCAGCCGCTCGATGCGGCTCGGATATTCGCCAGCCGCACCCAGGCGATTGCCCAGCTAAAGAGCGATATTGAGGAGCGGAGCGCGGCCTACGCCAGCCGCGTACGGCGCAAATCGATCAGCGCCAGCACCCGGGAGTATCGTTATGCGAGCTATCTCGGGGCTTGGGCGCGAAAGGTGGAGCGCATCGGCAACCTCAACTACCCCGAGGCGGCGAAACAGCAACACATCTACGGGAGCCTGATCCTGCATGTGGCGGTGCGCGCGGACGGCAGCGTCGAGGAGATCCGCGTGGTGCGCTCTTCCGGTTACGATCTGCTCGATCAGGCGGCGGTGCGCATCGTTGAGCTTGCGGCGCCCTATTCCCCGTTTCCGCCGGATATCGCGGCGGAGACCGACGTGCTCGACATCATCCGCACCTGGCAGTTTCTACGCGGCGGGCGCCTTGGCTGGGAAGGCCAGTAGGGGGCGCGGGGGCGGCCGTTGCGCCCGGCGCGCCGCGCGCCGCACTTGCCTACCTTTTCGGCGACCCGGATACTAGCGCTTATGGGATTCAGCACCTCGCTTACGAACCATTTCCTGATCGCGATGCCGGCGCTTCAGGACCCGAATTTTTCGCGTACGGTCACCTATGTCTGCGAGCATACGGATCAGGGCGCCATGGGCATTGTCATCAATCGCCCTACCGAGGTCACGCTGGGGGATCTGTTTAAACAGTTGGAGATCAGCACCGACTTGCTATCGGTGCGCGACACGGTCGTCTATCAGGGCGGACCGGTGCAGACCGACCGCGGCTTCGTGCTCCACACCGGCGGCCCGACCTTCGACTCCACGCTCAGCATCACCCCCGACATCAGCGTGACCACCTCGCGCGACGTGCTGGAGGCCATCGCAACCGGGAGCGGCCCGGAGCAGACCCTAATCGCCTTGGGCTACGCCGGGTGGGCCGGCGGACAGTTGGAGCAGGAAATGAGTGCGAATGCCTGGCTCAGCGGTCCGGCCAACGACGAGATCATCTTCCGCATGGACACCGAGGCCCGTTGGCTCGCGGCGGCGAAGCTGCTCGGGGTGGATCTGAATCTGCTGAGCGGCGAGGCGGGGCACGCCTGATCCTTCGCGCTTGAGCACCCTGCTGGGATTCGACTTCGGCCCCCGGAAGATCGGCGTTGCGGTCGGTCAGACGGTGACCGGATCGGCGACCGCGCTGACCACCATCCGCAGCCAGCGCGATAAACCGGATTGGCCGCGTATCGAGACCCTGATCCACGAGTGGCGACCGGATGCGGCGGTCGTCGGACTGCCGTTCAACATGGACGATACCGAGGCGCACTGGTGCGAGCAGGTCAAGCGCTTCGCCCGCCAGCTCCACGGCCGATTCGGGCTCACCGTGCACCTAGTGGACGAGCGCCTCACCTCGATCGAGGCCAAACGCCAACTGACCAACCAAAAACGGCCGGTCGTGCCCGAGGCGATCGACGCACTCGCCGCCGCCCTGATACTGGAAACCTGGCTCCGTGAGCAACACTGAAATCTGGCAGGATGCGGCCGCACTCGATCCGGTCATCGAACGCATGGCCGCCGAGCTCGCCGACCTGATCGCGCGCCGCGGTATTCGCGATCCGCTGATGATCGGAATCCACACCGGCGGCGTCTGGGTCGCGGATCGACTGCACCGGCGATTGGGCCTGAGCGACCCGCTCGGCCATCTGGACATCTCCTTCTACCGCGACGATTTCACCCGCATCGGCATGCACCCCCAGGTCAGGCCGTCGTCGCTGCCGACCTCGATCGAAGACCGGCACCTGATCCTGGTGGACGACGTGCTGCAAACCGGGCGCACCATCCGCGCGGCCCTGAACGTGCTCTTCGACTACGGCCGGCCGGCGTCCGTGATCCTGGCGACGCTGGCCGAGCGCGGCGGCCGCGAGCTGCCGGTCGAGGCCAACGTGGTGGGGCTGCACGCGAAGCTGGGTCGCGACGAGCAGATCAAGCTGAGCGGCCCGGATCCTCTGGCATTGGTGCGCGGCCGAATCTGCGAGAAGGGCTCGAAGCCGGGCGACGAGGCCGTCCAGTGAGCGCCCAGTTGTCCCAGCTCGACGTCCGCGGCAACCTCCGGCATTTCCTCACCATCGAGGGGCTGGGTGCCGAAGTCCTGACCGAGATCCTCGACCAGGCCGAGGGATTCCTGGGCGTGGCACGGCAGGCGGTCAAGAAGGTGCCCCTGTGCCGGGGCAAGGTCATCGCCAACCTCTTTTTCGAGACCAGCACGCGCACGCGCACAACCTTCGAGCTCGCGGCCAAGCGTTTGTCCGCGGACGTGCTGAACCTGAACATCTCCACCTCGGCCACCGCCAAGGGCGAGACGCTGCTCGACACCCTGCGCAATCTCGAGGCGATGCACGTGGACATGTTCGTGGTGCGCCACGCCTCCAGCGGCGCCGCCCACTTCATCGCCGCCCATGCCGCCCCGCATGTAAGCGTGATCAACGCCGGTGACGGCCGTCACTCGCATCCGACCCAGGGCATGCTCGACATGTTCACCATCCGCCGTCACAAGGGCGACTTTGCGGATCTTCGAGTTGCCATCGTCGGCGACGTGCTGCACTCGCGGGTGGCACGCTCGCAAATCGCGGCGCTCAACACGCTGGGCGCGCGGGAGGTGCGCATCATCGCCCCCCGCACCCTGGTGCCGAGACACGCGGAGGCACTCGGCGTGCGGGTATTCCACGACCTGCGCGAGGGGGTTCGCGATGTCGACGTGGTGATCATGCTGCGGCTGCAACGCGAGCGCATGAACAGCGCGCTGCTCCCCAGCGAGAACGAGTACTACCAGCTGTTCGGTCTCACCACGGAGCGACTGGCCACCGCCAAGGCGGACGCCATCGTCATGCACCCGGGACCAATCAATCGCGGGGTCGAGATCGACTCTCAAGTCGCCGACGGTCCGCGCTCGGTGATCCTGGAGCAGGTCAGCAACGGTATCGCGGTGCGCATGGCGGTGATGTCGATGTGTATCGGGACCCAGAACCTTCGCGCCCAGGAGTCGAGCGATGTCTGAACGCCGGCTCAGCATCGTCAACGGCCGCGTGATCGACCCCGCCACCGGCGTGGATCGCGCCGCCGACCTGCACATCGCCGACGGGCGTGTGGCCGCGATCGGT
>JBGSTR010000124.1:0-2217 GCA_041736365.1 Chromatiaceae bacterium
CTGCGGCGCCAACGACCGGTTGCGCGCTTACGAGGCGGGGGTGCGTCGCGGCTATGACGCGATTGTTCCGGCGCTCAAGCTTCTTTCGAGTATCCAGCACGAGCCCGACTTCGAAGTCCGGGCCCAAGAACTGGCGCGGCGCGAGCTCGGCTTCGAGCTGCCGGCGCGGATCCTCGCGGATGCCTGGGTTACCCAGCTCGACCTGCGCTCCCTGTACGCCTGGTGCGTCTTTCAAAGCTACCGACGGTTGGCCGACGAGTTCTTTCGCGACGATCCCCTGTCCGGGACCGGCGACCAGGACTTCGAGGCCTTCCTCCTGAGCTGCGGCTTTCATTGTCTCGACCTGACCCCGTGCGCGGACGGGCGGCTGGCGCACACCGTGAGCTACGTGCTGCGGCTACCGCACGGCTCGGTCAAGCGTCGCTCCTATGCGGGCACCCTGTTCGACGTGGAGGACACCGTCGCCCAATGGGTCGAGGTCGAGCTCAGACGTTTTCGCGAGGGTCGGCCCAACACCGCCGACTCACCCACCCGTTATCTAAAAGCGGTGGTTTATCACCACAGCTCGCTGGATCCGAGTCACCAGGGCTGCGCCGCCCACGGTTCGGACGATGTCCGTGCGGCCGCGGCCGGGTTGGAGCGGCTCCGCGCGTTCCAGCAGGCGGTGCAGAACAGTTTCTGCTGCGGGGCCTCGGTGGATCTGCTCCTGATCGGGCTGGATACCGACACCGACTCAATCCGCATTCACGTACCTGAGCAGTCGGGAGGGATCGACCTCAACCGGTTCCTGGATGCCCGCGAAGCCTATCGTCTAACCCGAGGACTGGGAGCGGACGTCGCCCGCCGGCGGATTCTGGAGCTGGCGCGCGAAGCGGCCCCCGCGACGCCCGCGGAGGGCATGGCTCGCCTCGCCGCGCGGTTGATCGAGAACAACCTGTCGCAAATCGACTATGTGCGCGATGCCCACGGCGGCCCCTACCCGGACTCGGGTCACGCGGAGCGCTTTATCGGCACCGGCATTGGATTCGACGAGATCCAACTGCGCAATCTGACCTATTTCGCCTACCTGACCACCGTGGAGGAAGGCGCGGCGGACCTGGACGTCGGTGTGCACATATTCACCGGCATCAACCTGCGTCGCGGCCTGCCGATGCCGGTGGTGATCCGCTTCGACTACCGCGGGGCCGTTCCCGGCGCGCGGGAGCGAGCCGTCGCCCACTGCGGGCGGGTGCATGAGGCGCTGCTCGCCCGTTACCCCAAGCTCGCGGCGGAGGGCCTGATCCATACCCTGCGGGCAGTGCGCGATAGCGACGGCAGCGGCTCGATCGAGGTGGTGGGCTGCACTTTGGAGCGGCTGAACAAATGACACGTCGACACTTCAGAAGCGCCCACTTTGCCGTCACCGCCGGTGCAGGAGATTCCCGATGAAGATC
The DNA here is from genome assembly GCA_041736365.1 of Chromatiaceae bacterium. Classification (GTDB taxonomy): domain Bacteria; phylum Pseudomonadota; class Gammaproteobacteria; order Chromatiales; family Chromatiaceae; genus JBGSTR01. The sequence continues at coordinate 1,434 of JBGSTR010000124.1, forward strand.
TGCCAGGTGGAGAAGCCTTTGGTCTCGACCAACCGGATCCCCGGTTTCGAGCACAAGCACTTGCTGGTGGTGCGCGACGGCAGCGCCCGGATGGTGGCGGTGGACGCAGTGGGCTGCATCCCGGGTGACTGGGTGATCTGCGTCGGCAGCTCAGCCGCCCGCGAGGCCGCCGGCAGCAAGGAGTATCCGAGCGATTTCACCATCGTCGGGATCATCGACCACTGGGACGAGAACGCGTGATGGAGATTAAACAAGTCACGGGGTCGCTGGTCTGCACCCACCGCATCGCGGGGCTCGGCCACGCGAATCTAAGGGTGCTCGCCGACCAAGCGGGTCGGCGAGTGGTCGCCACCGACCCCGTGGGCGCACGCCCCGGAAACTGGGTTTTCGTGGTCAGCGGCTCGGCGGCTCGTTACGCAATGGGCAACGCCGGCTGCCTCACGGATCTGACCATCGGCGGAATTATCGACTTCTGGGATCCCGCGGCAAGCGAAGTGGCGGCGCCACGGGCGCAGCCGGGGGAGACCTCGGAGGCCTGACACCCGCACCGGTCCGGTTGGGACCGACGGCGGAAGGGATGCCAGGACGGCTATACATACTTGACCCTCAACCCGGGCGAATGCCCGACTTAAGTCGCGGAGCTAATGCAAATGACAGCGGACAACTACGGGATCGCACTGGGCATGATCGAGACTCGCGGACTGGTGCCCGCGATCGAGGCGGCGGACGCCATGACCAAGGCCGCGGAGGTGCGCCTGATCGGGCGCGAATTCGTCGGCGGCGG